>JAQZDD010000084.1 GCA_028751055.1 Euryarchaeota archaeon Ods04
GCCGTCATCGCCGTAGACGGCGCGTACGGCACCCTCTCCGAAATCGCGCACGCGCTCGTCCTCGGAAGGACGGTCGTCGGTCTCGACACGCACGACGTGGAGGGCGTAAAACAGGTCGGAACGCCGCGCGAGGCTGTCGAGCGCATCGAGAACTCGGACGGATGAGAGTTAAGTACGCGCGCCGCGTTCCTTCGTGACACGTACGATGAATGCTAAGAAGATAGTACTCGTCCTACTCGTCGTCTCCGCTGTGTTCGTCGCAGGATGCATAGACGGTGAACCCGAACCCGACGAACCCGGCGTTGACGACGGTTTCGACGACACAGAACCCGACGAAACAGGAATCGACGCCGTTGACGGCGACGGCTTCGAAGCCGAGACTGTCGCCGAAGGTCTCGAACATCCGTGGGGCATAGCGTTCCTTCAGCAGTCGGACTCAGGCGTCGACGACCGTATGCTCGTGACCGAACGAGAAGGCGCGCTCGTCGTCGTTCACCGCGAAGACGGTACGGTCGAGACGGTCGAAGGCACGCCCGACGTGTACGCGCAGGGGCAGGGCGGAATGCTCGACGTGACGCTGCATCCCGACTATCCTGACGAGGGTTGGGTCTACCTGACCTACTCGGCGAGCAACGACGACGGCGAGTCTGCGACGCATCTCGGACGCGGTGAACTCGTCTTGGACGGCGAGGGCGACGAGAGCGGCGGGAACAGCGAGGAGGGCGGAGACGACGGAGGCGGCGGAGACGGCGACGCGCCCCGCATCGACGGCTTCGAGGTGCTACACATCGCAGAGCCGTTCGTCGACTCGAACGGACACTTCGGTTCGCGTGTCGTCTTCGGCGACGACGGCATGGTCTACATGACGACCGGCGACAGACAGTTCAAGGACTTCGGACCTGACCACGTCTCGCAGGACACGACGAACGAGTTAGGCGCGACGCTCCGTCTCACACCCGAAGGAGAGATACCTGAAGACAACCCGTTCGTCGACGACGAAGAGTTTGAGGACGCCATCTACTCGTACGGTCACCGCAACGCGCAGGGCATGACCGTCCATCCCGAGACGGGCGAACTCTGGCAGAGCGAGCACGGCGAGCGCGACGGCGACGAGATAAACATCGTCAAGGAGGGCGGCAACCACGGCTGGCCCCTCGTCCATTACGGATGCGAGTACGGCACCGACGTACCCGTAGGCGAACTTCCGCACGAGCGCGACGACACGGTCGACCCCGTCTACTACTGGGAGTGCACCAGCGGCGGCTTCCCGCCCTCGGGCGCGACGTTCTACGACGGAGACGCATTCCCCGACTGGCAGGGCGACCTCTTCGTCGGAAACCTCGCCGGTCAGTACCTCGGACAGTTCGAGGTCAACGGAACCGACGTGGAAGAGACAGAGCCTCTGCTCGAAGACGCGGGATGGCGTGTCCGTGCCGTCGAGGACGCGCCTGACACAGGACATCTCTACGTCTTAGTCGACGACTCCGACGCGCCCGTAGTTCGTCTCGTGCCCGAATGACCGCAAGAAGGTATACATCTAAGCGCGCCGACACGCCGGAGCGTCAGGTTAAGCTTTATCTATCTGGAACGGAACCTTTCGACCGGTAAGAAGATGGTAATACCGAGACCGGACAACGGCATACTGAAGAGAGTGTATTCGAACTTAGTGAGCGCGAAGGACTTCGTAGGCATCGATTTCCCTGACAGGATTCTGAGGAGACTCTACACCTACGGTAGCTTGGAGAACGTCGACGACGGCGTCAAGTTCGAGGTAAAGAACCGACTCAGGGACGCGAAGCTGACGAGCGTCGAGTACGTCGAGATAAACAACGAGAGGTACGAAGAGGTGCGTCTCTCGCTCGGCGACGACACGCGGTACTCCGACAAGATTTCAGAAGACGACCCGATAGAGTTCCCTGTGGGGCGCACCGTCACGGCTTTTGTCGAGCGCGAACCTCTCGAATACGGCGACCACGACATACGCATAAAGTTCGAGACGAAGCCTTTCGGAAAGCTCGACCTCAAGGTCTCCGACTCGCTCTCCGAGGAGGAAGAGGAGCTTACGGGCATACCGAGGCGCGAGGGCGACGAGAACTACTCCGAGGACGCGATAAAGGAGAGACACGACTTTCTTGAGGAGGTTTCGAACGCCGAACTCGAACACGTCCCCCAGTACTCGATAGACCCGCTGGAGACCGAGGGCAACATAGAGAACTTCGTGGGTGTCGCACAGGTTCCGCTCGGCATCGCGGGTCCGCTCAAGATAAACGGCGAGCACGCGCAGGGCGAGTTCCCGATACCGCTTGCGACGTCGGAGGGGACTCTCGTCGCGTCGTACAACCGCGGCATGAAGGCGATAAACATGAGCGGCGGTGCCGAATGCACCGTAGTCGAGGACAGGATGAACCGCGCCCCCGCGTTCGTCTTCGACAGCGCGCGCGAGGCACGCGAGTTCCGCGACTGGTTCTTCAGGAACTACGAACACATCAAGGAAGCGGCGGAGGAAACGTCGAGCGTCGCCGAGCTGGAAAGCATAGAGCCGTACATGGTGAGCCGTTTCCTGTACCTGCGTTTCAACTTCCGGACGGGCGACGCCGCGGGGCAGAACATGGTCGGAAAGGCGACGTTCGCGGGCTGTAACTGGGTTCTGGAGAACTATCCGGGATACGTCGAGAACTTCTATCTTGAGGGGAACATGGCGACCGACAAGAAGGCGTCGCAGATAAACACGCTCAGGACGCGCGGAAAGAGGGTGACTGCGGAGGCTGTCATCGACAGAAAGGTCGTGATACGCCACCTTGGTGCCGAACCCGAAAGTCTGGCACACCACGGCGACGTGGGCACGATGGGCGCGTACATGGCTGGCGCGAACAGCAACGGCGCGCACGCCGCGAACGGAATCGCGGCGATGTTCGTGGCTTGCGGACAGGATGAGGCGAACGTCGCCGAGTCGTCGGCGAGTCTCGTCCACACGGAGGTCACTGAGAGCGACGACCTCTACGTCTCCATCACGATTCCGTCGCTCATCGTCGCAACCTACGGCGGCGGCACGAACCTGCCTACCCAGCGCGAATGTCTCAAGATGCTCAACTGCCACGGTCAGGGCAACGTCAACAAGTTCGCCGAGATTGTCGCAGGTGTGTGTCTTGCGGGCGAACTGTCGCTCGCTTCTGCGATTTCGGCGTCCGACTGGGTGACGAGTCACGAAGCACTGGGCAGGAACAGGTAGCGCGGCGGACGGGGACTTTTTTCAGAGTTCCGCGTAACTGTCTCTGTAGACGTTTAACGTCGCCTTTAGAGAACCTAAGATGACGGGACCGACGAAAAGCCCGATTATGCCCATCGCGTAGACTCCGCCTAAGACGCCGATGAGTATCACACCCGGATTGAGACCGGTGTCGCGGTCGACGAGTATCGAACGCAGGTAGTTGTCGACCATGCTGACGATAGCGAGACCGTAGACGGCAAGACCGATTCCCGCGCCGACCTGTCCGATAGCGACGAGGTAGACGGCGGCGGGTGCCCAGACGAGAAAGACGCCTATTATGGGCAGAACAGCAAGGAAGACCATAACGAGGGTCCAGAACAGGTAGTTGGGTATGCCGACGACCGCGAGTGCGATACCCGTCAGCACCGCCTGAACCACGGCGACGAGTATATGTCCGTAGACGACCGACTCGGTGACGCCGCCGAGACGCGCGTAGAGTTCCTCGGTGATTTCGTCGGGGAGCGGAAAAACGTCCTTCGACCACACGACGAACTTCTCGCCGTCCTTGAGGAGGTAGTACAGGAGAAAGACGAAAAGCGTCACGCCGAAGATAAACCTGAACAGGAGACCGAATATCTGCGAGACGCTTCCGAGAACGGCGCGCGCGAACGACTCGGCGGCGGAGTCTACGACAGCAGGGATGTCGACCTGTCTACCCGTGTACTCCTCTACCAGCTCCTCTATCGCGCCCACGTCTATCTGCGCCTCCTCAACCGTACGCGCGAGTTCGACTACGTCCTGCAGGACGACTACGCTCACGACGAAGAGAGGCACGACTAAGACGATTATCGTGAGCCAGATTGGTATGTAGCACGCCACCATCGTGCCGAAGTGGGGTTCAAGACGTAGCTTCAGAGGATGCAGGACGTACGCGAGAAGGAGCGCGGCTATGACGTACTCAAAGAAGGGCACGAGAACCACGAGACTCAGCGTCGCCGAGACGGCGATGACGAGAAGCAAGAAGGCACGGCTCTGGTTCATACGTCTCATGGAACAGGGGATTTCCATCTCAATAAAACCCTTCCACCTTATATGCTCGGGTGCTTATGCGAGACGTGTCCGACGGTTCGACAGAGAGCGACGACGGGAGTCAGAGGATAGGCACGAGGCTGAGAGTCGTTTCCGCCTTCGGGATAGCAGTCTTTCTCGTCCTTCTCCTCGTCTACGCGGTCGGATGGGAAGAGGTTCTCGAAGAGGTGTCGGAGACGACGCCCGTCTACCTACTCGCCTTCGTCTCGACGACGGTCTGTCTCGTCTTCAGAAGCTCCGTCTGGAGCAAGATACTGAGCATAGTCGGCGAAGAGGCGTCGCGTGTCTCGGTCTTCTCCGTCTTCCTGACATCGACCTTCATGAAGTACGTCACACCGTACGGACAGGTAGTCGCACCGGCGGGCGTCGCAGCAGTGCTTTCGCGCAACATCGGCGTCGAGTACGAGAGGAGTGCGGCGACGGTCGTCTCAGCCGACTTTCTCAACTACGTTCCGTACTACACATTCGGCGGCGTGTCGCTCGCTTACTTCGTCCTGACGGTCGGCGTCCCCCGACTCGGCGGCTACGGTGTCGTACTCGTCGGCTTGCTCGCCGCGGTGGGCGTCGTCGTCTTCGTCTTCTGGAGACGACGCGGCACGTTCGAGTCCGCGCTCCTGACGGTCACTTCGCCTCTGAGACGTGCCGCGGGCTTCGTTTCGGAAGACCTGCGCGACTCACTCAGCAGGGAGAAGATGCGTGACCGCCTCGAAGGCTTCTACGCGACGCTCGAACTCGTCTCGAAAGACAGACGCGGCGTCGTGGGCGCGCTCGTCCTAGCGCACGTAGGCTGGCTCTTTCTGATGCTCCCTCTGTATATCGCCGCGGCGTCGATAGGCGACCCCGTTCCGCTCCACCTCGCGGTGCTCGTCGTCGCGCTGAGCAAGTTAGGCTTCTTAGTGCCGCTTCCTGGCGGTCTCGGTGGTGTCGAACTCACGATAGCCGCCGTCTTAGTTCTCGTAGCGGGCGTGCCAGCCGACGCGGCGACCGCTATCGCGCTACTGTTCAGGCTGTCGACCTACTGGTACTCGGTCGTCGTCGGAGGACTGTCGTCGGTCTACCTTGCCGCGCCGAGCAGTCTGTCGGGCTGAGGTCGATGTTCGTGACCGAAATCCCCAACTGACTTCTTCGACGGTCGCGCATACGAAGATACGCAACAGATGACGGCGACGACCGGCGACGGACTCGACCTACCTACCTTCCTCTTCGACTCCGAGACGAACCGCGCTGTGCACGACGCTCTCCCCGGTGTGGTCATCGACATCCTTTCCGTCCTGACACATCTCGGCGACGGAACGACTATAACCGTCCTCGCCGTCCTCCTTTACTGGTTCGGCTCCGAGAGGAACCGACAGAGCCGCGCGATGGTGCTCGCAGTCGC
>JAQZDD010000270.1 GCA_028751055.1 Euryarchaeota archaeon Ods04
CTTCATACTACCGGGTGGAACACAAGCAGGCGCGGCTCTGCACGAGGCGCGTACCGTTGTACGCCGTGCCGAACGCCGTGTCGTCGCGCTCGACGAGGAGGAGGGCGACACGGGCGAAGTTCCCGAGTACCTCAACAGGCTGTCCGACCTTCTGTTCGTCATGGCGCGCGTCGCAAACTCACGCGGAGGAGTCGAAGAGGAGTCGCCGACGTACTGACTACTACCGACCGATTTCGACGTCCCTCTGTTCCGTCTCTCCTTCCGTTTCGTTACCGACCGTCTCCTCGACCTCTCTGTGCACGAGAACCGCACCCACGACAGCGAGAGCGGCACCGAAGGCGAACGGCACGACGAAGCCGAAAGCCACGAGAAAGCCCGACGACAGCGGACCTATGGCGACTCCGAAGCCGAAAGCCATCGTCAGCACGGCGAGCTTCGAAGCCGTGTCGCCACGCGCTAGGTCACCGGCGAGGGCGAGAGCGGGCGCGAAGACGAACGTACCTGCGACGCCCTGAAAGAACCGTGCGACGAACATCTCTGTCGAGGTCGTCACGACGCCCTGAACGAACGTCGTCGGTGCGAGCAGGACGAGACCGAGCACGATGAACCTCTTACGCCCATAGCTGTCGCTTGCCCGCCCGACGGCGGTCTGGAACAGTATGAACGGAAGTAGGAGCGCGGAGAACTGCAGACCGAACGCCGTCGCGCCTTGGTCGAGGCGTGTGTTTATCGAGACCTGTAGCGTGGCGAAAAGAGCGACGCCGACAGCCATGAAGAAGGTGGCGAGACCGAGCGTGAATACGGGGTCAAGACCGCCGTTGCCGTCGCGGATACGGAACTTGACTCTGCGACGCGCCTCAGCCTTCGGTTCGGGGTCGTGTATGAATACCGATACCAGTAGAAGGCTGATTGCCGAGCCGACGGCAGCTAGGTAGAACGCCGCGGAGAAGCCGTCTACGGCGACCACTCCGAGGCTGTACGGTCCGGCGTTGACGACCGCACCCGCTACGATAGGTCCCGCGGCGAAGCCGACGAGTCTGAAGGTGTTGTAGACGCCTATATTGCCGCCGCGTGTCGCCATCGTCGAGTACTCGCTCACGAGCGCGACGGCGGCGGGTACGATGAGCGCGCCCGCGAAGCCTTGGAGCGCGCGGACGGCGAAGAGAGCCGGGTACGTTTCGGCGAAGGCGTACGCCGCGTTTGCGACGGTAAGGACGCCGAGTCCTGCGAGGACGAATACCTTCCTGCGCTGCACGCTGTCGGAGAAAGCACCCGAGAAGGGCTGTACGAAGCTGCTCACGAAGCCAGCGAGAGACAGGACGACGCCGGTTATCATTACCTCGTCCATGCCCAAGAAGCCCGACGAGCCTACCTCGGTGGCTATGTACAGCGGAAGGACGATTATGATGAAAGAGTTGCCGACCGACTCTGCTAACTGTGCTAAGGAGAGCGTTATGACGCGTTTGTCGGTCTTTTGGCTCAAAGTAGTGAGTGGGTTAGAGGTTTACGCCAAGAAGACGTGGCGCGGGCGGTCGTCAAGTATCTCGCGCCCCCATGTGACCGTCTCGCGGAAGGCGTCGCTACGGAAGAACTCCATGGCGTCCTCCTTTGCTTCCCACCGGCTGGAGATGAACATGTCGTTCTCGTCGTCGACGTTCGCAAGAAGACGCGACTCAACGTGTCCGTCCATCTCAGCGAGCATCTCGCCGACCTCGCCGAAGGTCTCGACGAACTCTCCGCGGTAGTCGGGCTTGACCGTGTAGAACATGCCCATAGTTCCGAAGCCTTCGTCTTCTTCACCAGCGCGTTTCACGACGCCGGGAAGGTCGGTCAGGAAGCCGCTCGCCGTGTCGGCGGCGTCCTGCGTATCCCAGATACTGACGACCGCCGAGTGGGCGTCTTCGTCGTCCACGTCGCCGTACACCGCCGTCTTGACGTGCGTGTCGTAGTGCTCAAAGTTGCCGCGTAAGCCGTCTATCTCGTCGCCGAGAGCTTCGGCGTCCTCCTCGGAGAAAAGGACGACTGCGTAGACATCCTCGCCGTGGGGCTTTCCTGCGTAGACGCCCTCCTCGTCGAGTTCTTGTCGTATAGAAGCATCCTCACCGTGCGCACCTTCAGCACCACCCGCGGCTTCCTCTTCGCCCGCGCCTATCTGTTCGCCCGCTACGTACGCCTCAAGGTCGGACGGATGCATGCGGATGCCCGTGTAGAAAGGACCGAACTCGCTGTAGTCGGCACTCGCCTCATCGAAACGCATCTCGTAGACGATGCTCTTCGCGTGTTTCATGTCGTCGGTGAACAGGTCGACGCCCCACTCCCAGTCGTCGATGCCGATGGAGCCGGATATGAGCTGTTTTATCTTGCCCGCGTACTTCTCGCCCGACTCGCGGTGTTCACGCATCATCTCGTTACGGTGCTTCTTGTCTGTTTTGTACCAGTTTTGTTCGGGTGCGCGTTTTCTGCTCATCGGATAGAAAGAGACGAAGCTCTTGTCGGGTATCTCGGGGAAGAGCTTCGAACGCGCGTAGCCGCTCAGGTCGCCGCTCTCAACGTCCTCGTTCGTGTAGCCGCCGACCTCCGTCAC
>JAQZDD010000204.1 GCA_028751055.1 Euryarchaeota archaeon Ods04
GCCTGCGCGAGCGCGAAAGACCAGTCGTCGAACTCCAGAACGTCGATGCCGTCGTCGCGTGCCATCTCGACGGCGTTCGAACTACCCGTCGCGTTGTCGATGCCTAAGAAGCCGCCCTCAGCAAGAAGCGGACGGACGTTCTCGTAGTCCTCGGCGTGCTGCTGAGGCGGCGTCGAGACGAAGACGAGGTCGAACTCCGCGTCTCCGTCCAGCGTAGGCACGTACTCACGCGAGTCACCGACGACGACCTCGGCGTACTCTGCAAGTCCTGCCTCCTCAAGATGTTTGCGCGCGCCTCTCGCGCTCGACTCATCGATTTCGATTGCTACGAGTTCACCGGTTCCGTTGTCGGCGAGTCCCTGCGCTATGTAGAGCGACGTCGTTCCCTCGTACGCGCCTAATTCGAGGCACCGTTCCGCGCCGGTGGCACGTATGACCGTGTAGACGAGCGCGTCGACGGGACGTGCCGTCACGTTTCCGGGGCTTCTCTCCGCGATACGCCGAACTATCTTCCTGAGACTTTCGTTCTCCTCTGCGAAGTACATGCGGTTACTGCGTGCCGCCTCCATAAGGAACTGACGAAGGCGGCAAGCCTACCTGCTGTTGCTCGCCGACGTTATCGCCGACGCTATCCTGCGCGCGTGGCGTATCCTTCCGGGTATACCGGGACGCTCGACGAAGTTGGTGCAGAGATGCACGTCAGACGGCAGGTCGATACCGTCCGTCGCCGTCCACGAACCGTCGTACGCAGGCATCCCCGGCTCCCACCGGTGGACGCGCACAGGCTCGGCGGGCGCGCCCGTCATGCGCTCGAAGTCCTCCGATGCGACCTTTCCGAGCGTCTCGTCCGTCGCTTCCTGCATGCCCGGGTAGCTTCCGGGGTCGACGTAGCAGGTGAACAGCCTGTCGCGTCCCAAGAAGCTCGCGTTCCAGGTTACGCCGCTTATGCGGAGGTCGTTGCCTGTGCCGTCGCCGCCCTCTCGCGGAACGAGCGCGCCTATGCCCTTGCCGTCGAAGCCCGAGTCGAGGTAGACCATTCCGATTGGGTTGTATCTCAGCGTGCGTATAGCTTCCGCCGACTCCGCGTCAACCTCTTCGAGAAGTTCGGCTGTCGTCTCGGCGGGCGTCGTCACTACGAGTTCGTCGACGTGAGTCGTTCCGTCTGTCGTCTCGACCTCGTAGCCTCCGTCCGCGTCGGCGACTCCGACGACGGGCGTGCCGAGACGTACCGCATCAGAGTGACGTTCGTAGAGAGCGTCGGGTATCCGTCCAAGACCTTCTTCGAAGGTGCAGACCGGCGGAGTGTCACGCCCTCTCAGAAGCTTCACGGCTACCCAGAGAAGGACGCTCCTGCCGACGCCCGCGTTTTCGAGTGCGCGCCCCAACGAGTACTCGTACAGCATGTCGTCGGGGTTGGTGCCGTACAGACCGCTGTAGAGCGGACCGAAACAACGGCGCGCCGCCTCCTCGCCGAACTTACGCGTCAGGTAGCCGTCGACCGTCTCACCCTCTCTCGCGCCACGCGTGAAAGGCTCAGCAAGAATACGCGCCTTCCCGCGCCACGAAAGCAGGTCGGTCGTCAGGGCTTCGCGCACCGACAGCGGCACGACCTTCAGGTCGTCGTCGTAGTAGACGTAGAGAGGCTGGTCGTCGTCGCCGAAGACGACCTCGTCGCGCAAGCCGAGTTCGTCAAGGAGCGAACCGACTGTCGGCGTGAGACGTAGGCGTTGAGGACCTAACTCAAGGACGCGTCCGCCGACCTCTACCGACCGCATCACGCCGCCGGGTTCTGAGAGGGCTTCGAAACAGACTGCTTCGTGACCTTCCTTGCGGAGTTCGTGGACGACGGTAAGCCCCGAGATGCCCGCGCCGACGACGCCGACGGTCTTCTCGGCTGTCACGTACGAACACCCGCTGTCGCTACCCTACTGAAACGTGTCATCGGAGAGACATGTCTTCGGTGTCGGAAGGTCTTTTCTCTTTCCAAGACGGCGTATTTTCTCCTATCTTGTATCTTCTATCTTCTACCGTCTATCTTCTACCGTCTATCTTCTACCCTCTACCTCCTGCTTACCCCTGTGTCCGCACCGCGGTTCCGGTTCCCGTCTCCGTCCTGCCGTCGGGTACGACGACGTAGGTCAGAAGAAGTCCAGCCGCGGCAGCAAGGAATATCGCGCCACCCCAGACGTGTATCGTCCAGACCATCCCCCAGACAACTTCGACGACTGTGAGGTAGAAGACGACGAAGGTCGCGGGAACGACGGCACCGAAGACACGTAACGGAACGACGCTGTCCGAATCCTTGAGGTAGTACCTGTTTATCAGGTCGCCCGCGAGTCCTGCGGCGACTGCGGGAACGGCTAAGAAGAACAGGTCGTTTATGACCGCGCCCATGAGTGCGGGGACGGCGAAGGTGAACGCTAACGCGCCTATCGGGAGTTCGAAACGCGATACGAGCACGAGCGCGCCCCCTAAGAGGATAGCCGGGAAAACGAACAGGCTCACGATGCCGAGCGGGTTCTCGGTTTGGTGGAAGCCGACTGTGCTTATAGTCGGGTTGATATACAGCGTGAAGAAGACGATTATCGTGAGCACGAGCGACATCGATATGAGCACGGGCGTGATGCCGAATCCCGAAAACCCATCCTTCCTACGGAGTGCCGAACGTAGCGGCGAGCTGAAGAACATCACCGCGCCGGTTGCGAGAAGGAGATGTGTCGGACTCGTGAGTGCCTCTATCCCCTCCTCGAATCCGAACGCGGTGTGCCAGAAGAAGTCGCCGACGCCGCCGAGTCCGAACAGCGCGACGCCCGCGAGACCGACGGCGTAGCCCGACGGAATGGCGGACTTCCACGAACCTGTCGCGCGTCTGTTCACGAAGACCGCCGCGCCTATGACCGCCGCTATGCACAGAAACGTCGTGTAGAAGAAGACGTGTTCGGGCGTGAAGAAGCCTTCCTCCTCGAACGAGATACCCTGCGCGTGTACACGGAAGTCGAGCGCGACTCCGAACATCATCACGAGCGACAAGACTGCGACGAGTGCGTCTAAGTTCCAGCCTTGCAAAGCGTTCGACAGCACGCCACCCGTCGAACGGTAGCTTTTCTGTCCTGTTTCTGTTGCCATGCCGAACGTAGACGTGCGTCAACGTGTTCAAGCTTTCGCCCGTCGACACGAACGGACTGCTGAGTGGTGCGGTACACCGACGGATGTAAAGATTCCGTTA
>JAQZDD010000143.1 GCA_028751055.1 Euryarchaeota archaeon Ods04
ACGAGGTACTCAGGTCGCTGTCGGAGCGCGGCACGCAGAAGCTCGTACTCGTCGACCTCGCCCGAACCGTCGTCGCTGAACGAGTCACGCGTAACCGACGGTATCCAGTTCATGTGCGGCAGGGTGACCTCACGCGTGTCCTCTATCGAGACCACCTTGCTCTTGGGCGGTATGAACAGCGTGACGGCGTTCATGCTCGTCGTCTTTCCGGACGCCGTACCGCCCGCGAATATGAGGCTCTTGTTGTTCTCGATACATGTCCAGAGGTACGCCATCTGCTCCAGCGAGAACGTGTTGAAGTTGATGAGGTCGATAGGCGTGAACGGCTCGTCCTTGAACAGTCGGATGGTGAAGGTCGAACCGCGGTCGGTAACCTCGGTACCGAGCGTCATCTGTATACGCGAACCGTCGGGCATCGATGCGTCGACGAGCGGCTCGGCGACGGATATATGCTTGCCCGCCTTCTGAGCGAGCTTGATGACGAACGAGTCAAGCTTCTCCTTCTCGAACTCGACGTTCGTCATCAGGTCGCGGTAGTCGCGGTGGTAGACGAATATAGGTACGTTGTCACCGTCGCACGAGACATCCTCGATAGCGGGGTCGCGTAGAATCGGGTCAATCTTTCCGTCGTAGATGTAGTCGCGTTTGAGGTAGTAGAGAATCTTGTGCATCGAGTCGTTGTCGACCTCGATGCCGTAGTCGCTTATTATCTTCTTGACCTTCTCTTCCAGAATCTCCTCCTCGTCCATCTCGTCGTTTATCTCCTCGTACATCAGCACGTCGCGGAGACGCTCCTCCAGATCCTTCCTGACAGCCTGCTCGTAGTCGTCGAGACGCGGCTCCACGACGTGGTAGAGATAGTCGTTCTGTGTGTCGCTGTAGAGAATGGCAACGTAGGCGTAGGGCTTGTTGACCCAGTACCGCTCGTGTTCGACGTAGCCCTCCAGACCTTCGTACTCGGCTACGCCCTGCTTCGCCTCGCTCATCAGGGTGTCGAGCTTGCTCTCCGAGAACTCCTGTTCGAGTTCGGCTTCAGGCTCGAAGAAGCCCTCAAGCTCCTCCTCTGTTATCTCTTCGAGAACCTTGTCTGTCTTCTTCGACCTCTCCTCGAAGAACCCGGAGACTTTGTCTGCTTCGTCGACGGCTTCCTGCAAGCCGTCTATCTCCGACCCGCCCATCTCGAACATCTCCTCTTCGGACTCCTCCTTTGCGGCTACCATCTCGCCGCCTGCGGCATCTGCGGAGTCCCCGTCCTCTGCGTCCTCGAACAGGTCGTCGGAAGCCTCGGACGCGTCACCGTCACCTTCTACGTCTCCTTCTTCGTCTTCAAGCATGTCTCGGGCGTCTCGGCTGTCGAGAGCATCGTCAATCTCGTCGGCGGACTCTTCCTCGTCGAGGCTCACGTCCTCGTTCTCGGCGTCCTCAGAACTCTTTTCTTTGTCGTCCACGGTTTATCACTCAGTTTTCCTTCGGCTTTGTTTGTTGCCAGCGGTAAGGGTAGCCCTGACTACAGTCGGTAACTGGAATAAAACGTCGAGCGAATTAAAGCTTTGGGGATAATAAGCAGACCTGAACGCGTCTTAAGCACGCCTTAACTAGCGGTTCTTCTTCCGATCTACTCCCTTAGCTATCGAATCCTGCTTGATAGACTTGATGCTGGATTCGAGACGGTCGAGTTCGTCGTCGGTCATCTCTACCTGCGAACGTAGCTCCTGTATCTCCTCCTGAAGCTGTCTCAGGCGGACGTACATGAGGTAGCTCATCCAGAGCGTGCCCACCAACAGAACGGTGAGCAGACCGATTATTACGGTTGATATCTCGACCATGTTTATCCGAATATCGCTTTAGCCATCTTGTTCACGAATCCGTCGTCGTCGTCTTCAGCCGCCACCGTGTCGTCGACGAACTCCTCACCGGCGAGCCTGTGTGCGAGCTTCTTGTACGCCTGCGAAGCGGGTGAGTCGGGCGAATGTATCACGACAGGCTCCTTGTACGAAGCCGAGCGTCGAACCTCGGCGTCCTCGGGTACGGTCACGAGAACCTCCGCCTCAAGCAGGTCCTCGACGCGCGAAACGTCGAGGTCAGAGCCGCCGCTTCCCGCGCGTGTCAGAACGATGCCGCCGACGGTGCTCCCGACCTTGTCGGTCATGACGCGTGTCTTGAGACCGTCAGCCATGCTCGAAAGCTCGGGGTTGACGACTAAGAGCACCTCGTCCGCCACAGCGAGAGGTATGACGCTGTCCTTGCTCAGACCTGCGGGAGCGTCTATCAGAAGGTACTCGGTGTTGTCGATTATGTATGAGAGTGCCTCCTGAAGACGTTCGGGGTCGGCTTTCTGGAAGCCTTCGAGCGTCAGACCGGCGGGCACGACCTGCAGACCCTCCGGACCTTCGTAGACGGCGTTCTTTATGCGCTGGTCGCCTGATAGAACCTCGTGGAGCGTGACAGGCTCCTCCTCCAAGCCGAGGAGTAAGCCTAAGTTCGCCATACCTAGGTCGGCGTCCAACACCGTCGTCCTGTGTCCCATCTTCGCCAGCGACGTGCCTAGATTTATGGTCGTCGTCGTCTTGCCTGTTCCGCCCTTGCCTGAAGCTATAGTATATACCTTAGCCATACGAACCCTCTTTTCTCAGTCGTTTTTAGTACCCTAAGCTTAAAAAGCTATGTGTGACAGGCTGTCGCGTGAGGGCATTCATTAGTTATATACCGTCGTAACCCTTATGAAAGACCGAAGGAAAAGGTGAAAAAGAGATGCTCCCTGAGGGCGAATACCTGTACAAAGATTTAAGCTCGGACTTCGTGGATTTCGACAAGCTGATGAACGAAATACGTGAGGAGAGAGTCTCAGGATACATCGGCTTCGAAAGCAACGAAGGAGAAGAAACAGGTTTCGCCGAACTCAACGACGGGGGAGCGGGACGCGTCAAGATATACAGGGATGGAGAGGAGATAGTCGAGGAAGGCAAGGACGCTCTCGGGAAGATAATCAAGGAAGGCGGGTACACGATGCAGGTCGTCGACTGCGACGAGTCGGAGCAGGAGATAGTGAAGATAAAGCTGGAGAACGAAGAGATAAAGAAGGACATCTCGACAGAGGACCTTGACGTACCTAACTTCCTCTCGACCAACATAACCGACCAAGAGAACGACTGCCATCTCGTGCTTCTCTCCGACGACTACTCCGGCGTCGTCACGATGGTTAACGGCATACCTGAACAGGCGAAGGTCAGCACGCCCAAGGAGATATTCGTGGGCAACGCCGCGCTCAAGAAAGCTCTCGAATACATCGAGGAGGGCGAGGTTTCGCTCGACATCTACAGGATGACCGACATGGAGATAGAGGAGAAGGAAGACACGGACGAGGCGATAGGCGAGCGGATGAAGGGCGAACTCGAAGGCATCTCGGAGGAGTTCGAGAAGAAGGCTGACGAGCTTCTCGACGACATGGGACTCGACTTCATGGCGGAGGACAGCGACGGCGAGGAGGCAACTGAAGAAGACGTTTTCGAAGAAGTCGAGAAACAGAAGAGCGAAGAGTAAGTCAGGCGGGGGAAGATGTTTATCTTCTGACGGCGTATGAAGGGTATGTTCGAGGACTTTTCCAGAGGTTACTACCTCGGACGGATGTACGTCGAGCCGCACGAGGCAGACAGTCCTGTCATGCAGGACGAGGAGTTCGAGAAGGTCAGAAACGACATATACGGTGACGAGAAGGCATACGACGCCAAGAAGCCACTCGTTGTCAAGATAGGGAAGCAACACCTCGTCGTCGACGGAGACGAAGGCGTGCCGACGGGCACGCTTGGTGTGCCTCGGCATGTCGCAGAAGGACTACGTATCCGTAACCCGCCGTCAGTCGAGGACGTTCTCATAGCCAAGAAAGGTCATGCGACACGTATCCTCAGTCTCATCGGATTCGGCGACGGAAGAGAGCCGTCTTAGGTACAGTACAGACAGGCTCAGAGGTCTGCGACCGTCTTGACGAGACGGGAGAGCGACTCAACAGCCTCGCCGTAGATGCGCGCGCCTTCGTCAGCCGTCGCCTTAGTCGCGTCTCCTACGACGCCGTCGTCCGTGAACTCGTCCGAGTCGTACGCGAGAGGCGCGCCCTCGGCGTACCGTCCCCACGACTCCACGCCTTCGACGGGTTCTCCGACGAGTTCGGGCGCGAGATGCAGAAGGAC
>JAQZDD010000085.1 GCA_028751055.1 Euryarchaeota archaeon Ods04
GCTACGTGACGAGGCGGAGTCGTCGTCGGAGATAGGCGAAGGTATGTCGGGTATATCGCCGCGTTTCATCGGCGACGAAATCGCCGAGGCTGTCATGGACTCGACACACCGCGAACGCGGCTTCCTCAACCCGCTAACGCTTTTCAGCTACTTCGAGGAGAATCTCGAAAGCCACGCCAGCATACCCGAGGAGATGTACGAGACCTACCACAGGTACCTCGAAATGGTGCGTGAGGAGTACAAGGAGCGCGCAATCGACGACGTGCGCCATGCTCTCGCGTACGACTTAGACGAGATACAGGCGCAGGGCGAGAAGTACATGGACCACGTGATGGCTTACATCAACGACAACACGGTCGAGGACGAGATAACGGGCAGACAGCAGGAGCCAGACGAGGCGTTCCTCCGTGCCGTCGAGGAACAGCTCAACATACCGGGAGACCGCAAAGACGACTTCAGACAGGAGGTCTCGAACTGGGTTTCGCGGCGTGCACGCGAGGGCGAGGCGTTCAAGCCACAGGACAACGACAGGCTGCGCCGCGCTCTCGAACGCAAGATGTGGGAGGACAAGAAACACAACATAAACTTCAGCGCGCTCGTCTCCAGCGGCGACACCGACGACGAGGCGAAGAACGCGTGGATAGAGTCTCTGACACAGCGCGGCTACTCGCGTGAAGGCGCGAAGGAAGTCCTAGAGTTCGCAGGTGCGGAGGTGGCGCGCTCCGAGATGGAGGAAGAAACGTAGATGAGGAGTAACGGAGGAGGGAAGGAGGGCACGAGGGATATGAGCGGCGAGGGATACGTCGAACGTTCGGACGACGCCCTCCGTGACGCGTACGAGGAGCCTAAGTCGCTCGCCGAGTACGTCGACCGCCTCTTCGAGGAGCCACGTATAGGCTCTCACTCCACGAAGTACCTGTTAGAAGCCGTCGAGTCGTACGGCACGCGCACGGTTATCGAGGAGGGTGAAGAGAAGGAACGTTACCGTTTCTTCGACGACCCCGCTAACGACGGCGAGCACGCCATACTCGGCAACACCGACGTTCTCAACGAATTCGTCGACACCGTGAGGAGCATCGCATCGGGACGCGGAAAGGACGAGAAGATAGTCTGGGTAGACGGTCCGACGGCAACCGGAAAGAGCGAGTTCAAACGGTGCCTCGTCAACGGTCTGCGCGAGTACTCGAAGACCGAAGAAGGACGCCGGTACACCGTCGAATGGAACGTTTCGAGCGTCTACGGATGGGGTGACGACGAGGAGAAGAACTGGTACGAGTCGCCCGCACAGGCGCATCCGCTCACGGTCTTCCCGAAGGACGTGCGCGACGAGATAGTCGCGGAGGTCAACCGACGCTCCGACGACCATATCGACATACGTGTCGAGGGCGAACTCGACCCGTTCAGCCGTGAGGCGTACGACTACCTCGAACAGCGTTACCGTCGCAAGGGTACACGCGACCTGTTCAGCGCGGTGACCGACGAGAAACATCTCCGCGTAAAGAACTACGTCGTCGACATGGGCAAGGGCGTCGGTGTTCTGCACTCCGAGGACTCGGGACCGCCCAAGCAACGTCTCGTGGGTACGTGGATGGAGGGCATGCTCCAGAAGTTAGACTCACGCGGACGCAAGAATCCGCAGGCGTTCTCGTACGACGGCGTGCTTTCGCAGGGCAACTCGCTCCTGACTATCGTGGAGGACGCGTCGCAGCACGCTGACCTTCTCCAGCGTCTCCTAAACGTCGTCGACGAGGGCGCGGTCAAGCTTGACAAAGGGATACGGATGGACCTTGACACGCTCCTTGTCGTTATCTCGAACCCCGACCTAGAGGCACAGCTAGACTCGAAGTCGGAGCTTGGTGAGGAAGACCCTCTGAAGGCGTTGAAGCGGAGACTGGAGAAACACAGCTTCCGTTACCTGACCAACCACAGCTTGGAGGTCGAACTCCTGAGACGCGAGATAACGAACGACACGCGTGTCTGGGAGACGGAGAGCTACGACGAGGTTGAGGAACGTGTCTCTGCACCGCTCCGTCTCGAAGTCGGCGACTCGCTCCGCGACGTGCACGAGCGTGAAATCGCGCCGCACGCCATAGAGGCGACAGCGATGTACGACGTCGTGACGCGTCTCGACGGAACCGACCTACCCCCCGGTCTCGACTTGGTGGACAAGGCGATACTGTACGACCGCGGCTACATACAGCGCGGCGACGAACGTTTCGAGAAGGACGACTTCGACTTCAACGACGACTCGAACGACGGCAGAAACGGTATCCCTGTCACCTACCCACGGGACATAATCGCCGACCTCCTCAACGAGGGAACCGAGCGCGCGCACCCCGAACTCAATGTGGAGAACGTCATAATGCCGTCCGACGTACTCGACGCTATGGTCGAACGGTTCGACGAGGAGCCTATGTTCTCCGCCAACGAGTGCGACGAGTACGCCGAACGCGTCCGTGGTGTGCGCGAGTACGTCCTTGAAAAGCAAGAAAGAGACGTTCTCGACGCCATGACGCTCGACGTACGTGTCGACGACGAGACGGTTGAGGAGTACGTCGAACACGTCTACGCTTGGGCGGAAGGCGAGAAAATTGAGACGCCTCGCGGCGAGGTGGAGCCTGACCCTCTCAAGATGAAGGTCTTCGAGGTCGAGCATCTTGGACGTTTCGGCGACGGCGACTACGTCGACAACCAGCCAAGCCCCGAGGTGGAGGCTTTCAGACGCGACAAGATAGTTACCGCGATGAACGTCCGTGCGTGGCAGGAACGTGACGAGGGCTTCGCGGGCGAGTTCGACGCACGCGACATCCCCGTGATGCAGAACGTCCTGTCGACGTACGACTGGGACGACGTTCGCCGTATGTACGAGGACTTCGAGCCGTCGCAGTGGGAGGAGCCGCCGAGCGGCACGGAGACGGAGAGGCTCAAGCAGAAGACGGTCGACAATCTCGTCGACGAGTTCGACTACTCGCCTGCGAGCGCGGAGCTAACTACAAGGCGCGTCGTCGGAAGGGTGGTGAGACGATGGGGCTGAGGGACGACTTAGACAGGTACCGCAAGGTCGGCGAGGAACGACGCGACGACCTGTCGGACTTCATACAGTACGGCGACCTTGGCGGAAGTAGACAGGACCGTATACGTATTCCCATAAAGATAGTCGACCTTCCCGAGTTCGAGTACGACCGCCGTGACATGGGTGGCGTAGGACAGGGAGACGCCGACGAAGGCGACGCAGTCGGAAGACCACAGCCCGGAGACGGCGACGGCGAACCCGGCGAGGAGGAGGGTGAACACGGCTACTACGAGATGGACCCCGAGGAGTTCGCAGAGGAACTCGACGAGGAGTTCGAACTCTATCTTGAACCTAAGGGGAAGGCTGTCATCGAAGAGAAGGAGGGCGACCTGACCGACTTAGTCCGTTCGGGACCGAGGAGCACGCTCGACCTAGAGCGGATGTTCAAGAGCGGTCTCAAGAGAAAGTTAGCGTCGCAGTTCGACCCCGAGTACGTCAAGGAGGCTCTGCGCGTCGAAGGCATGGGTCCCGAGTCGGTCTTCGACTGGGCGCGTGAAGAACGTATCAACGTATCGAAACGTTGGCTCGAAGAGACGTACGCCGAGATGGACGACGAAGAGAAGACGAGGTGGTCATCGATGGAGGAGATGCAGGAGAACGTCGACCGCAGGACTCCCGCCGAACTAATCCGCGCAGACAGCCGCGTGCCTTTCCGCACCGAAGACGAACGTTACCGTTTCCCCGAAATAGTGGAGGAGCACGAGTCGAAGGTCGTCGTCGTCAACATACGCGATGTCTCGGGTTCGATGGGCAAGATGAAACGTGAACTCGTCGAGCGCACCTTCACGCCTCTCGACTGGTACCTGCAGGGCAAGTACGAGGAGGCGGAGTTCGTCTACATCGCACACGACATAGACGCTTGGGAGGTCGACCGCGAGGAGTTCTTCGGGATACAGTCTGGCGGCGGAACGCGTATCTCGTCGGCGTACGAACTCGCCGCGGAGATTCTGGACGAACGTTACCCGTGGAGCGACTGGAACCGTTACGTATTCGCCGCGGGCGACGGCGAGAACTCGTCGAACGACTCGAAGGAGCGCGTCGTGCCGCTCATAGAGGAGACCGACGCAAACCTGCACGCCTATGTTGAGACACAGCCGTCTGGCGGTTCGGTCAACGCGACGCATTCGCAGGAACTCACAGACGCGTTCCCGAAGGACGAGGTAGTGGTGACGCAGGTCAACTCGCGTGACGAGGTGATGGACGCCGTCTACACCGTCCTAAAGACAGCCGCGACTCCCGAGGGGGCAGAATAGAATGAGTTACGAACTCGAAAAACGGAAAGAGGCGGAGGAGCTACGCGAGGTGGCGCGTGAGGCGCGCCAACTCGCCGAAAAGTTAGGTCTCGAACCCTACGACGTCAACTACTGGATAGTCGACCACGACGAAATAAACCGTGCCGTCGCGTACGGCGGCTTCCAGACACGTTACCCGCACTGGCGTTGGGGGATGAACTACGACCGGCAGAGCAAGCAGGACAGATTCACGCAGGCGCGCATCTACGAACTCGTCGTCAACGATGACCCTTGCCACGCCTACCTGCAGGTCACGAACGAACTCGCCGACCAGAAGGCTGTCATAACGCACGTCGAGGCGCACGCCGACTTCTTCGCAAACAACCGCTGGTTCCGTGAGTTTACGGAGGGCTTCGACGCCGCCGCCACTCTCGCACGCCACGCCGAGAGCATAGAGGAGTATATGTCGGACCCCGATGTCGACCGCGAGGAGGTCGAGGAATGGATAGACAACGTGCTGTGCTTAGAAGACAACATCGACCAGCACGGCACGTACGGAGCGTCGGCTAAGGACGAGGACGACTTAGCCGAGAAACTCGGTGAACTCGACCTGTCGGATGAGGTGAAGCGGGAGGTCTTCGACGACGAATGGTTAGAGGAGCAGACAGCGGACGGCGACGGTCCGACTGTGCCCGAAAAGCCCGAGAAGGACTTGCTCGCGTTCCTCGCTGACCACGGAAAGGCGTACGACGACGAGACGGGCAAGGCTGTCGAGTACGACGACTGGCAACGCGAAGTAATCGAGATTCTGCGACGTGAGGCGTACTACTTCGCACCGCAGAAGATGACGAAGGTGCTCAACGAGGGATGGAGCGCGTTCTGGGAGTCGATAATGATGGGCAACGAGCGTTTCGCGGGCGACGACGAGATACTGACCTACGCCGACCACCAAGCCAAAGTTCTGTCGTCGGGCGGTCTCAATCCGTACAAGTTAGGCAAGGAGCTTTGGGAGTACATCGAGAACACGACAAACCGCGACGAGGTCGTCGAACGTCTGTTGCGTGTCGAGGGCGTGACGCCCGAGAGCTTCCACGACGCCGTCGACTTCGACGCCGTACAGGACATGTTACAGCCGACCCACCCGCTCGACGACGTACACGAGGAGACGCTTGACGAACTGCGCGCTCTCGACACTAAGATAGACCACGACGCGCTCGACGCTGCTCTGTCGGGCGAGGTAGACGTTTCGCGCTACCCGTGGAAGGTTCTCAGCTACGAAGGTCTCGCCGAACGCAACTTCTCGTTGACACGTCCCCAGAACCGCGGCTTCCTCAGACGCGTCTCGCGCGACGACTTAGAAGAGAC
>JAQZDD010000215.1 GCA_028751055.1 Euryarchaeota archaeon Ods04
AACGTACAGCACGCGGCTTCTTGACGTACCACGAGTAGGCGGCACCCGCGAGTATGACGACGCCCATTATCGCCGCTAATCCGCGGTGCGCCCACTCGACGAATATCTGCCACGTCGTGTACGCCTCAGCCCATCCGGGGAACTCAGGATGTCCGTACATCGCCTCGGGGTTGTTGAACGGGAACCAGACGCCGTAGCACTGAGGCCAGTCGGGGCACGACAGACCTGCACCTATCGCGCTCGTGTACGAACCGAGTACCATGAGCGCGTACGTGCCGACGACCGTTACCGTCAGGTAGTGACGGAAGCCTAAACGTCCGCCCGCTGTCAGAAAACCGAGACGCGTTCGCTCTTCTGTGCTCATTACTACACGTGTCGTGGCGAAACTTCATAAACGCTTCTTATTCGGTGCAGGCGGTGCGTACTGTACATGTCGAGAGATGCCTCCGGAGGGTATTGTAGCTGTCCACAAACATGTTCGGGTTCCGGTTCGCGTGCAAGTTCAACGCACGACGGTGACCGGTACGGGCGACCTGCGCGTCACGTTCTCGGCGACGCTCCCGAGAAGGATACGCGACAAGCCGCTTCTTCCATGGCTTCCCATCACGATGTGGTCGACATCTTTGTCGTCGGCGTACTCGACTATGCTACGTGACGGCTCGCCCTCAACGTAGTCGTACGAGGCTTCTACACCCTCGTCCTCTGCTACCCCCACGAACCGCGAGAGGAGGTTCTCCGTCTCGGTCAGCAGCTTCTCGTAACGTTCTTCCTCGGTGAGTTCGATGCCGCTCTCTATCTCAGCTTCCTCTATATATTCGAGGTTGAGGGGTTCGACGACGTGCAGGACGGTAAGATGGGCGTCGCTGAACTCTTCGAGTGCCCACTCGAAAGCGTTCATCGCCTGTTCCGACCTGTCGACCGAGACGAGGACTTTATCGACCATGCGGCTTCTTCGTTCCCTTGGCGCATAGTACTGGCGGAGACTGCCGGCTACCGTCGGAGACGGCGAGTTAGCCGTCTTCTAGAACAGCGGCGGCTACGTCGGGACTTTCTATCCCTTCTTCCTCGAACTTCTCAAGGACGCGCCGGGTGACGTCGGTTCGGAAGGCTCCTTCGTTACGTACGTCGTTGACGTACGCCTTGGCGCGCAGTTTTCTGTATCCGCGTCCGTCGAAGACACGTACAGACACCTCGTGTTCGTCGGAGAGGTAGACGTACCGCGATGTCAGGAGAGCGTCGCGCACGACGGAGACAGCGCGGTCGATGTCGGCGTCAGGTGCGACGTAGAACTCGGGGACTACCATCATCTCGGGTTCGCCCGCGTTCGAGTTCGAGACAGGTTCGGTGAAGAAGACGTAGTTCGGGACGGTCACTAAGTCGTCGTCCAAGGTCGTTAGCTTCGTCGAACGTATGCCTATGTCGGTGACCTCGCCGTAGTGGTCGCCCAACTCAACCATGTCGCCTATCCTGTAAGGACGTTCGAAGACTATGACGACTCCGCCGACGATGTTTGCGAACAGGTCCTTTATTCCGAGACCTAAGACGGCACCGAGTACGCCGGAGAAGGCGAGTATCTGTGTAGAACTCAGGTCGAGGACGGGACCGAGGACGTAGTAGAGCGCGACGACGTAGACGACGAACTTCGTGATGGGGACGAACATCTTTACCGTGATACGTCTCTCGACCGTCTGTTCGGAGAGCCACGTCAGACCGTAAGACGCCGTCCGCGCCACGACGTACGCGACTGCGAATACGAAGAGCGCGGCGACGACAGTCGAAACGTCAAGTTCGACCGGTGGTACGTCTGATGGCTCGGGCAAGCCTGCGGTCAGCCACGCGCCACGGTAGACGGCTACCATACGAGACGCCTCCTTTCGAGATGGGTGACGGCGCGGACGAGCCGTTCGGGACGGAGGCTGACGCGCCCGCCGTCTCTGTCACCGCCAATGTCGTCCCCGCCTTCGAGTTCGGCGAACTCAGCGTCGGAGAGCTTTCTGAGGCTCGTTTCGAGCGAACGCGGGGAGACGACCGTTTCCAGAACCTCACGTCCGACAGCCTCCTTCGAGACCAGTACCGAGAGCACGAACGCGTCCTCGTAGCTCAGGTCGGTGTGGTCGTCCTCGCCGCCCTCCTTCCACAGACGGCTCTCGAAGACGGCGCGTGCGACGCCCAAGTTGCCGCCCGAGAGAGCCGTGATACGTTCGAAGACGTTGT
The DNA here is from genome assembly GCA_028751055.1 of Euryarchaeota archaeon Ods04. Classification (GTDB taxonomy): domain Archaea; phylum Halobacteriota; class Halobacteria; order Halobacteriales; family Halorutilaceae; genus Halorutilus. Next base: position 2,215 of record JAQZDD010000215.1, read on the forward strand.
CCGACTTCTCCTCCAAGCCGAAACGAAGCCTGTCGGGAAGACGGTCGACAAAGCGGTCGCCTTCCTGTCTCAGCTCTTCAAGGTCGTCCTCGAACTCCGATACGTCGTACTCCGAAGCGAGACTGTCGGCGACGGTTTCGGCGTCGAGTGTCGGCAGGCTCACCACCTCACCGAAGACGGCGTCGACCTCCGTCGTGCGTCTCGCGTACTCCCACGCGTACGAGTTCCACGATACCACGAAGGTTGCGTCGGACGAAGCCACCTTCTCGACGAATCTTTCCAGAGTCTCGAAGCCGTCGATACGGCGTGTGTAGAGGTACTCGCATCCTTCGACGCAGACCGCCTCGGTGTCGGCGAACGCGTCGTCAGCGACGAGTGCGTCGGCTTCGGTGACCGACGAAAGGGCTGTTCGCCGTGTCTCCGTGTCGAGTTCCTCTACGGCTGTATCGACGAGCGTCTCACGTCCCGCGAAAGGCTCCGAGACGACGGCGACGTTCGTCGGTTCCTCCGACAAGGCTTCTCTGAGACGTTCCTTCTCCGACTCGAACAGCGTGCTGTCGTCGGACATCCCGTTTGGACGTAAGCCGGAGGCGTGATATATCTTGTCTCGTAGACTGCTTCGACAGATGAACCAACACGGATATTCGTCGCGCTTCCGTATCTGAACTGATGCGAACCGACCTACGGAGGCTCCTAACCGTCTCGGCTGCCGTCTTGGCGGTCGTCGTCGTAGTCGGTGTCTTCGCGGTCGACCCGGGAACCGCACCCGAACCCGTCGACTTCGGCGACACCGTGCGCATGGGGATGTCCGACGCCGAAACACGTCAGGCGGAGTTTGAGGGCTACGAGGTACCGAAGGCACAGGTCTTCTACTCGCAGTACGGCTTCGTGGTCGGCTACAACGGAATCGACTCTTTCGCACGGAAC
>JAQZDD010000006.1 GCA_028751055.1 Euryarchaeota archaeon Ods04
ACGCAGGTCGAGCGAATCGACCTCTTCGTAGTCGTGCGCAGTATACGGGTTGTCACGTCCTATCATCTCGCCGCAGACGGTCGCGCCGGGACGTTCGTCCAAGAGCGCGTCGAGTTCGTCGCCGTAGACACGGCGCAGAAACTTAGTCGTGAAAGGACAGACGATGCCGCTCCGTGAGAAGGCTAGCGTCTCGTCATCCACGCGTGCGACACGCGTGTTGTAGCCGTTCATCTTCTCCTCTACGACGACATCGCCGTCGAAGTAACGCGGTATTCCCTCTGAGAGCACGAGCGTCCGCGGAACCTTGGGGAAGCCGCGCACGACCTCGCTGTCGATAAGGACGGTGCCGCGTTCGACCTTCGTGTTGTAGTCGGGCACGTAACGGTATTCGGTGCCTTCGTGCTCGCGTCTCTGTAGCTTCTCGACTAAGCTCTCGTAGTCGTACTCCGACAGGTCGAGAGCGTCGGCGTAGCTTTCTTCGGTCACGGCACGAGATGGTGCTGAGACGCCAAAAGATATAGGGTCAGAGGCGAATTGGAAAACAAGAACAGATATGAGAGCCGAAGACCCTCTGAAACAGCGTTTCGTTCTCGACACCTCGACCTTCATCACCGAGGAGATACGTAGAGACGACGAAGGCTGTGAGGAAGCCGTGAACCGCCTCCTTGACCTCGTCGCCGACGCACGTCTGTCGCTCAACATCTCGTGCTACTTCCCGCCCTCCATCTACCGCGAGCTGGAGACGATGTTGCAGGAACGCGACGTTTCGGACGAGACGTTCAAGAAGCTCAACACATGGGTGATAAAGAAAGACCCGACACGGTACGAGGTCATGATACCGAGCGAGATAGTCTACGACTTCATAGACGAGATGAGCGACCGTGTCAACCGCGGTCTGCGCGTCTCGGAGAAGGCAGTAAGGAAGGCGGAGGAGTACGAACCCGCGCCGACGGAGACGGAGCAGATGACCGAGGTCGACGAACTCATCTCCGACCTCAGAAGCGAGTACCGGAGTGCTCTACGACAGGGCGTCTTAGATTCGCGCGAGGACTTCGACCTCCTCATTCTCGCGCGCGAACTCGACGCCTGCGTCGTGACAGAGGACAGAGGCATCATAAACTGGGCTTCCGACTTCGGTCTGCGCCATCTCAAGGGACGTGACTTCCCCGGACTCATAGAAGAGTATCTGAAGGCTGTCGAAGGCAGGGAAGACGCCAACGTTTAGCTGACGGAGTCGTACTCGGCGCGCAGATGTGCGACGACGGCGTCGTCAACCTTGTCGACGATACGCGCACGTCCCTCCTTCTCTATCTCATCGACGGCGAGTCTCAGGTTTTCGACGCATCTTTTCGCCACTTCTGTCTGGGCGTCTTCTCCGAGCGTGTCTGTCAGCACCCTCAGTTCGCGTCCGTTCTTCGCGCCCTCCGCAGCACGTGCGTACACAGCGGCACGCTCCGTTGAGTCTTCTTCTTCCTCGCTCTTTGCCGAAGCCTCCAGAACACGCGCGACGACGTACAGTTCTTCGTTCGTGTCGGCGTCTCGGGACATCATCCAAGAGGCGCGCGCCACGCCGTCTCGCGTTCGACGACCTCGCGCCACTGCTCCTTACAGCCGCAGTCGGGACGTTCTAGAACGTCGGCGTCTCCAGTCAGCGAGTAGGCGGTCACGGCGTCGTATACGTCGTCGTCACAGTCGCCGCAGTTGTGCGCGCCCCTGTCGCCGCCCGAACCGACGGGACGCGAGACGACGACGGCGGGTGCGTCCTGCGTCCGTTTGAGAACCTCGACGACGCTCCAGAGCCACGGCGGGCGGTAGCCGTCCCTGTAGTGCAGTCGGTCGACGAGCGTGTAACGCTGGACGTTACACGGATTTATCGAGACTATCTCGGCGTGTTCAGCGCTCTTACGGACGGAGTAGACGGCGTCCTCTATCGCCTCCTTTTCGGTCACGAACGGCGGCTTCATCAGCAGGTAAGACTTGACAGTCGCGCCGTTGTCGTGCGCCACGTTCGCCGCACGCACGAACTCGTCGAACTCGAAGTACTTGTTGACGCATTCGCGCCGGACGTGGTCGTCCGCTGTCTCCAAGCCGACGGCGATACACAGCTTTCGCACGCGCTCAACGCCGTCCTGTATCACGTCGTCCTTCACGAAGTCTGGGAGCGTCTCGACGACGACGCGGCGGTCCGAGAACGTGTCAAGAATCTCGTGGCGCGCCTCGGGCGGTATCTCGCGCCTGTCGAAGAAGGTTCCGCTCGTGTACATCTTGACGTTGTCGCATTCGACGCCCTGCTCGCGTTCGTGCTCCAACGCCTTGTCCAACTGTGTCAGAAGAGAGTCGGCGTCGACGGCACCCTTGTTCGACTCGCCGACGTAGCCGCACATCGTGCATCCGCCGGCACGCGCCCACCTACAGCCGTCCGTGTTAAACACGATAGTGAGCGACTTACCGCGTCCCTCGGGCGTGCGGTCCTCGTCTATCCAGACACGTATAGGCTCGTCGGGGTTAGCATCCCTTTCTTTACGCGCCCGTATACGGCGCATCGACTTGTTGAGTGCGCGCGACGTTTCCATCGACATACTCGGGTTTCGGCTTCCGCGCGTAAAGGATTAGCTATCGTCTTCTTCGTATCCGCCCCATACCCACTCCTCGCAGAACATCTGCCACCAGTAGTCCTCCATGCCCATGTTGATGGGGTTGACCTTGTCAGCCATACAAGACCGGACGAAGTTCTCGTTCGTCTCTATGTACTTCCGGACGGCGCGTCTCTCGTCACCGTACAGGTAGTAGACAGCGACCGTACGTCCGCGTGACTTCGACGCACCCGTTCCGGAGCGTGTCACATCGAACGTACCCATCCACCGTCTTTCGCGCAGGTTGGGGTCACGTGGAAGCTCCTTCGCCGTTGCCGGACCTTCTTCGTAGAGATGCATCAGCACTTCGTTCTTACGTGTCTTTTCGTCGGGGAACGGGCTTTCTTCCTGCATTTTGGTGAGGGTAAGGTGGGCTTTCGACGGGGGAACCGCTCCCCGCGCCGTATTCTGTCCTTCTGATATGGACTAATTCTCGCGCTTACTTATACTTTGTTTGTTGCTGTTCACATCGCATCTTAATATATAAGACTATCTCTGATAATGTCAGCATGTTGACATGACTGAACTCTCCTCCTACGTCACTCCAGAAAACTCTTGCACTTGTCGACTATCCTTGACGGGTTTATGTCACCTGAGTAGTCAAAGGAGACGTAGTGACCGAGGTAGTCGTCCTTTACGAAGTGCAGACGGACGGCGTCCTCGAACTGGTATATCGAGCATTCGAGTTCCTCTCCGTGGAAAAGCGACTCTATGTGCTGGTTTCCGAGTCCCTTGAGCACCATCTCGTGGTGTATCTTCTCTATGTCCTCCTGACTGAACTCATCGATAACGTCCTTCCTCGCGTACAGAACCTTGTAGCCTTCTCTGTCGTACCTGCCGACAGCGCGGAGGCTGTCGCCGACTTCGTCCTTGAGCAGATCGACCAGCTCTTTCTGTTTCGTCCCCATCCGTTGTGGGATATTTTTCCGAGCGACGCTTAACTTTTGTGACTTATATTTACGTCCCGAACGCACCCGCTACGAGCAGAGGCAGTACGAGCGTCGCCTCAGCCTGAACCTGCGTGTAGTTCGTGCTTTCCTCCTTGATTTTGCCCCACGACACGGCTTCGTTCGGCGGCGCGCCCGACAGCGAACCGTCTCCCTCCATGCCCGTCGAGATGTAGACTGCGTAGTCGGCACCTCCGCGGAACAGGTTGGTCATGATGGCGTGGTGCTTCGGCACACCGCCGCCTACGGCGATAAGACCTGTCGTGTCGGCGAGCATCCCCTCGTCTATGAGTGCGTCGTAGTCGTCGAGTATCTCGATTCCGATGTTGTCGGGTGTGTCGTCGCGCTGGCGGTAGTAGTAGAGGAAGTTACCGACTTCGGCGTCTGTAAGTGCGGGACAGTAGACGGGAACGTCGTTGTCAGCCGCCTGTTTCAGGACAGAGTCTTCGTCGTCGAGCGTCTTGCCGAGTTCGCGCGAGAACTCGGTCGGCGTACGAACCTTCTCCTCGTCGAAGAAGTCGTCGAAGAAGTCGTACAGGTACTCCTCCAACCAGACGTAACGGTCGGAAGGGACGTAGATGTTACCGAGACGGTTGATGCCGCGCTCGCGTAACGCGGCTTCGTCGGCGTCCCATTCGCCCATCTTGAACGGCTTCTTCGTCTTTATCACGTCCTCGGCGATAGAGCCGGAGGTGGTGATGAGAACGTCGACGTGTCCCTCGCGGACGAGGTGGGCGACGCACTCGCGCAGACCCGACGAGACGATGTTGGAGGTGAACGTCAGGTAGACCTGTGCGTCGTCTTCGCGCATCCGTTCCACGATGTCGACGGCTTCGGCGAGATGTGTCGCCTGAAAACCCGTCGTTGCGTAGGCGTCGAGCATCTCGCGCAGGTCGAACTCTCCGCGGAAGTCGTATCCGCGCACGTCGGGCGTGTCGAGTTCCTCGTCGCTCCCCGGCACGACGTGTTCACGTGACTTGTCTCCGTCCCCTTCGCTTTCTTCCGTGTCCATATGCCGTTTAGACGCACACTGCTCTTAACCGCACGGAAATCAGGTCGGAAAGCGCGTGGAGAAAGAAATGTTCTTAACCCGCCGCAGTCAACTATCGTTCGCGCCTCGGTAGCTCAGCCTGGTAGAGCGCGTCATTGGTAATGACGAGGTTCCCGGGTTCAATTCCCGGCCGAGGCTAAACGTAGTGAAGCCGAGGGCGGAACTGAAGCAGTGAACGAATGAGCGTTAGCGAGTGAAGTGACCGTGGTTCAAATTCCCGGCCGAGGCTTTCATTCCGCCTCGCCTATCTGCCCCGTCGCTGGCGTCTCTACCTCCTCGCCGTCCTCGCCGTAGTACGTGAGACTCCTTTCGCCGTCTTCTCTCGTCCTCTCCATACGCAGGACTCCGTCGGAGTTGTAGTAGAGGAGTTCGGCGTGTCCGCCGTCCACCGAGACGTAGCCCTTGACCTCGACTATGCCCATCGGGAGCATCTCGTCCTCGTCGGGGTAGTCGACCTCCACCGTGAAGCTACAAGACTCACGTCCTTCGCGTTCGACGACTCCGTTCATCGTCACGGTCGTCACGACGCCGTCGTCCTCGAACTCCTCCGAAACGTCGGGTTCGCATCCGGGAACCGCGCCGACCGTCTCGGTCGTCGGAAGTCCGTCGTCGTCGGTCAGTTCCGCGCCTCCGTCACCGCCTTCGTTGAGAGTGCCCGCTCCCAGACATCCCGTGAGGAGGAAGACCGCGACGACGCCAGCGTACACAGCCGGTCTTTTCATGTCTGTGCAGACGTACTCCGGACGTATAACATCTCTTCCGTGTTTCCGCGCTGTCCGCGCGGTCGCGCGCGCCGTCCACGCTCTTAGCGCACGGCTTTCATGCCGAGCGACCAAGATGAACAGCCGTCTTTCGTCGCCAAAACTCACCGAACGGTCTGCTTAACCACAGAAACACGGCACAGGAACCCTCATGCCTGTCGAGAAAGAGTGACCAAACTTTTGAGGAAAGTATTCCTTTCCGAAGTTTAAGCACCGTTGCGCTACACGAAAGCGTGTCTTTCCCTCGTCTAAGAACAGGTTAATAACCTCTAAAAGGGGGACGTAAGTGTTGAAAGTAGAAACGTATATCTGTGTAGACAACTCGTTATTAAATGTGCTTAGCGAAGTCGTAACCCCGATGTTGGAAATCGGCAAGGTCGATGTTGTATTCGCACTCAGCTTTATCGTGGTCGTCGCCGGGGCTGTTATGATGTTCGTAGCTTCCCAGCCCGTCATAGTCATAGCTTCGATGATAGGGATGTTTCTTGGCTTCGTGGTTATGATTCTCACACTCGGTCTTGAGATTGAATGAGATTTTTTGCTCATCTTAAACACATCCCCGTCTGACGCGCGCCGTAACATCGCTCTGTACGGCGAATATCTTGACAGTACCGTGCCCGAGCCACGGCTAGCCCAAGATTATAAATAATATGGGTGCTTAGCATCAGGCGCATGCCGACAGAAAGGGGGCATCTTAGAGTTAGCGGCGTACCGACCAACGACGGGGTGACTGCTGGTAGGCGTGGCATAGTAGGGGACAAAATAAAGACGCGGAAGACGCGATACGCTCCGAACATCATCGGGGAGCGGAGTGGTTGGTGATGCGTGTCGAGGACGTTTACCATAAGAACGCATCCGCGGGCGACTTCAACAAGTTCACCGTAGAGGTGGAGATTACGGTAGTCTCCGACTACATGGACGAGGAGAGAAAGCTCGTCGACGCGGCGCGTAGGATAGAGGAAGCTGTCGAGTCTGAGGTTAGCGAGATAGAGTCCGACTTCACGCCGGTCAAAGCCGACTGACGGCTTCCTTCTCGCGTAATAAGATACAAATAACTTCACGACGACGTACACGTATGTCCAGACGTATAGGTCTATACGGCGTGGTGGCGGACTTCGTCCCGGGCGTCGTCTTCGTCGTCGTGCTCGGTGTCTTCGTCGGAGAGGCTACGGCGTTCGAACCGCCCGAACTGACGACGGCGGAGCTGGTTCTCGCGGTCGTCTTCGGCGGATATGTCGCTGGACGGTTCGTCCGTGCTCTCTCGGGTAGCTTGGAACGTGCCGTTGAGAGGATTTTCAAGCCCGAGTACGACTACGCCGCGATATACGAGGCTGCGAAGGAGAGGAGCGTACCGGCTCCGCATATCGACGGCTCCGACGACGACCGGGTTGAGGGCTTCGCGCGCCGTCTCGCACACGAGGAGTCGGACGCGTACGCCCGGCAGAATTCGGTGTACAGGTACAGCCGCAACATACTCACGGTCACGGTCGTATACGGATTCGTCTTCGTAGTCGCGCCCTCAGTCTCCGAAGTCGGGAATATCTACGGATTCTCAGTCTTCTGGATAGGAGTTCTGCTCCTTCTCGTCTCCGTCTTTCTTCTGTACAGGACACGTGTTCTCTACCACCGGCGGAAGAGGGCTTTGGAGGACGGATTCTACATGGGGCTTCAAGGGATGGGCAGAAGCAGGCAGGACGCCGAAGAGTAGCTATCCGAGTGCGTATCAGCCTCTTAGCTCCAAGGCGATAGCGGCGCGCCCGTTGTGACGGCTTCGTCGGCGACGTACCTGTCGTGTGCGACGCATGCGGCGACGGCTATGACAGCCGCTCCTATACCCGCGACACCGACTGGCAGGATGACGACGTTCCCCGCGCCGGAGAGATACAGCAGAGCGAAGCCCGCCGATGCGTTGAATGTTCCGTGAAAGAAGGTAGCGGCAAGGACGGAGCGGGCACGCACGGTCAGATACGTGAAGACGGGTGACGCAACGACGGTCCAGACGGTCATGACCAAGATACCGAGGAAAGGAGCCTCGGGGAAGTTGTGTCCTTGGACGATGATAGGTGCGTGCCAGACTCCCCAGACGGCACCCGTGAACGCCGAAAGCTTCCAGAAGCCGAGCGGCGCGAGTTCGGTCAGCAGGAAGCCGCGCCAGCCGAGTTCCTCTCCGAGCGCGGCTACGGCGTTCACGGTCAGTCCAGCAATAAGAGCCTGAACGACGAAGACGACGAGGGGTGGCACGGGGAAGACTTCGAGACCGGCGAGCACCTCCTCTATCTCCTCCTCCGAAAGACCTGCCTCGGCAAGGAAGGCGGCGTAGTCGGTCGAAAAAGAGACGGAAGGATGCAGGGCAGCGACGCCGATAGAGACGGCGACGAGTCCGAGCGGCGCGACCCACGCGAACCCCACCCAGCGGAGCCTTCCAAGCCGAAGACCGCAGCCTGCGCGCACCGACTCGCCGCGGCGTACGAGGACGAGGATAGCGGCGAAGGCGGGTGCCCACATGAAGAATACGACTAAGAGAACCGTGTTCACGGTCGTTCCGTAGTCGATGCCCGCGAGGTAGACGATAGCCGCGGCTGTCCACGAGATGAAGAAGGCGACCGCAAGGAACTCGGCGACCTTTGCGCGGTCAACATCCTTGGTCTCGGTGTCCGGTTTCGTATCCGTATCGGCGTCCGTATCCGTTCCGGTATCCACGTCAGTCCTGTGGAACGGGGTGCGTATATTTCTGTTGCTGGCTAACTCGGACGAAAGGATTCGTGGCTGTGGCTACAGCCACGGCTGTCGTGCGGTATCTCCGGAAAAACAGCCCTTCTCAGGGTCGTTCTATCTTATAGACGCTCTACGTTCTTCGCTCGGGGACCCTTGTCAGCCTCCTCTACGTCGAAGCGAACCTCCTCGCCTTCTTCGAGGTCGGGTCCGCCCACGTCCTCCATGTGGAAGAAAACGTCTTCCGCGTCGTCGTCGTCGTTGCGCTCGATGAATCCGTAGCCCTTCCTGTCGTGGAAGAAGCCAATCGTTCCTTCTACCATCTGCAGTCTACCTTTTCCGCCAGTACGTAAATTCCTTGTGTTATTGCATTCGGTGCGCATCCTCACCTGTAGCTACCTGCTTCCTCGGAGTACGCCCCTTCGGCTGCTGTCCAGCCGTCGTGTTCGCCGACGAGCGTCGACCGTACGTGGTCGGAGTACCAGTTCGAGTTCCATCCGCCTATCCACCAGCTGTTGGAGCCTTCGAGTCTAGCCGACAACGAGACGTGTGTGTCAGGAGACGCTTCGTAGTCGGCGTAGACGTAGCTCGCGTACACGTAGCATCTCTCGCCGGTGATGAACGGGACTTCGTGACGGACAGCGGAGCAGTCGACCTCCGAGACGTTGTCCTTGGGTGAGAGCATAGGCTCGTTTCCGAGAGGGCTACGTGTGTCGATGCTTCCGTCCGACTCGACACCCGCTATCCGTGTGTACCGCGTCGGATGACGTACCACGTCGAAGTTCGTCATGTCGTCGGGTATCTCGTCTTCGTCCACCTCGCGTACCCGTGTGAGGCGTCCATCGTCGTCGAACTCGCGTAGTATTATACGCTCCCTGCCCTCTATCTGCTCGGCTCGGATTTCGAGCATGAGACCGCGCTCGGTCGGCACGAGGCTGTACTCCCACGGCGAGGCGTCTTCGGCGTCGGTGTCCTCGTACACGTCGCGCTCGACGAACAGGTCGCCTATCTCCGATTCGCCGTTCTCGACGGGAACAGGGACGTAGAGCGTTGCGTTCTGTAACGTCCCGTTCGCCTCCATGTTGAGTTCGTACTCGTAGCTGTGCGTCAGACTGTCCTCGTACACCATCGACGCCCAGAGCCAGACGCCGCCCGCCACAAGGACGACGACTACGGCGACAGCCACGAAGGCGACCGCAGCCTGTTTCATACGTCCATCTTTCATGAGCAGAACTATCGAACTCGACGGCTATACGTCTTCTGCGAAGCTAACCTTTTACGTCTACGGTGCGTTACTCTCTCCGCATGGCATCGTTTCTCGTACTGTACGGCACAGGCGAAGGACAGACATCGAAGGTTGCGGAGAAAGTCGTCGACACGTTCACAAGACGTGGTCATGCCGCCGAGGCAGTCGATGTCGAGTCGTCCTCGAACATAGCCGTCGATGTCTTCGACGCCGTCGTTGTCGGCTCGTCGGTGCATTACGGCAAGCACAACAAAGCTGTGCGCGAGTTCGTCAACGAAAACGCGGAGGCTCTGAAAGCCCTTCCGACAGCCTTCTTCCAGCTCTCGCTCTCGGCGGCTGTCGAGGACGAGAAGAGACGTGCGGATACGGCTGACTACATAGACGGCTTCCTTGAAGACACAGGCTGGAAGCCCGACCGTATCGGCGTCTTCGGCGGCGCGCTCCGTTACTCGAAGTACGGCTTCCTAAAACGCCTCGTCATGAAACGTATAGCGAAGGGCGCGACGGGTGACACCGACACTTCGCGTGACTACGAGTACACCGACTGGGACGAGGTTGAGGCTTTCGCCAACGACTTCGCTGCCTTTGTTGAAGGACGCCTCCACGGTGTGTAGCGGAGACGGCGAAGGTATCTGACGGATACACCGGCAGGCGTATACTCAGGGGCGGCGTACTTGGTTCATGCAAGCGGCAGAATCCTCTACAGGAACTCGACCGTCGGCGGTGACGGACGCACTTCTGGATGAAGCGGAAAGGAGAGATGGCGGTTAAGATGCGTAACGGACGCGTACTCGTAACCGGCGGCGCGGGCTTCATCGGCTCCAATCTCTCAAACTACCTCTCCGAAAAAAACGAAGTCGTAGCCGTCGACAGCCGTTATCTTGGAACGCCCGACAACCTCGATGGCACCGTCGAGTTCGTGGAGGCGGACGTGTTGGACGGCGACCTTCCGACCGAGGGCGTCGACGTAGTCTTTCATCTTGCGGCTCTTTCGTCTTATGCGATGCACGAGGAAGATTCGAGGCAGGGAGCACGCGTCAACGTCGAGGGCTTCGTCAACGTCGTTGAGCAAGCACGGCGCGACGGATGCGAGACGTTCGTCTACGCGTCGACATCGTCGGTCTACGGAAGCAGGAAGGAGCCGACAGCCGAGGACATGCCCGTCGTCGCGCGGACGGGGTACGAGGCTTCTAAGCTATCGCGTGAAAGGTACGCCGAGTTCTTCTCGAACCGCCACGGTGTAACCGCGGCGGGGATGCGTCTCTTCTCGGTATACGGTGGCTACGCGAGCGCGGAGTCCCACAAGGGCAGGTACGCGAACGTCGTCGCACAGTTCGCCGACGAAATCGCTCGGGGGCGTGCACCTGTTCTCTACGGCGACGGCGGACAGACACGCGACTTCGTGCACGTATCGGACGTTGTGCGCGCGTTCGTGCTCGCGGCGGAGAACCGGCTGGACGGCGTCTACAACGTCGGCACGGGTGTAGGTCACTCGTTCAACGATGTCGTCGACAAGATAACGGCGGAGATAGGTGTCGACGTTACGCCGGAGTACGTCGACAACCCGATTCCTGCCGGGGTCTACGTCCACGACACGCTCGCTGATTATGCGAAGATGAAAGAAGCAACCGGCTGGGAGCCGACGGTAGGCTTCGACGAGGGTGTCCGGAAGGTCTGTTCAGGCTACGTATGAGTCTCCTCGTCTGAGTCTGCCTGTACGACGGTCGCTGTGCTGTCATCCTCGTACTCTGCCCCGCCTGAGACGGTGCTGTCTCCTCCCTCTTCTGTCGTCTCGACCGTCTCGACTGCCACAGCATCTGCACCCCCACCTGCACCCGCGTCCGTATTCATACTGATACCTGCTACGGTCTTGACACGTCCGACGTTCTCGCGTGTCATCTTTTCGTTACTGAGGTACGATGGAGCGACGGCGACCGACGTGCCGTCGTCTAACAGACTCCACGTCCATCTCTCATCCCCGTTTCCGTCGACTTTGCTGTCACGCAAAACCTCGAAGACGGCATCCGAGCCGACCGCTACGGGGAGCGTGTCGTTGAACGTCTCTGCGTCGGCTTTCGCATCCAGTTCGTTCTCGAAGACGGTGCACGCCTGCACGACCGTCTCGGTACCTTCGTCAAGCCTCCATGTCCAGCAGGGTTCGTCGCCAATGTCTTTCTCGTACACGACGAGACGAAGACCTACCGCCGACATCGTCGACTCGACGGCTGTCAGGTCTTCGTCGACAATATGTCTCCCGACGTGCTCCGTCTTCTCCCATCTTATGCTGTCCGAGGCTAACTGTATGAATGCACGTACGTCTGAGCCCCAGATTATGCCCCAGTATAGCGGCAAGCCCACGAAGTTGTACGCCGTCCTGCGTGCGCGTCTGAGACCGCGCGCGTCGGTGAACGACAGGTAGCCGTACGCCTGCAGAGCCATGTGCTGTACGACCATGGCGAGACCGAGTATCAGGACGCCTGCGACGACTGGTGACGCCAAGAAGCCTACGAGGTTCGCGTAGATGGCTATCAGGATGACGCCGACGATGTTTATCGGTCCGAGGTGGGGCACAGCGGACTGTGTGTAGACATGTACCTTCTTTCTGACACCTTTCGGCGGGTACCGGAGCCTCTGTATCAGCGTGAACAGCTTGCCCTTTTGCCACCGTGTGCGCTGTCTTACCCAGCCGTTGATGCCTACAGGCGACTCCTCTCTGGTTACCGCTTCGACCATAGCCATGCTCTTCCCAGTCTCCCAGAGGAGTATGCCGAGTTCAAAGTCCTCGGTCACGTTGCGCGGGTCCCACGGTGCCGTGCCTTCGTAGCCCGAGCTTTCGAGAGCGTCACGTTCCGTCTCCACCCACGGCGAGCCAAAACGTTCGAGGCGTAAGTCTGACGCCTCTTCGAGCACCTCGCGCCACGCGAAGTTGGTCGTGCCGCCAAGCGGCACGGGGTAGCGTACGCGGAAGAAGCTCGGTATTATCGTGCCGTACCAGAAGCCGTACTCGCCCCTGAACAGCGTGTTGAGCAGCCCGTCATCCTCGTTCTGCATGTCGAGGCGTCCCTGAACGTAGTCGTGCTCCCCTTCGACGAGAGCGCGTGCGACCTGTCTGAACAGGCTGTCAGCGACTATGTCCTCTGCGTCTATGACGCCCACAACGTCGCCGTCAGTGACCTCGAACGCGTAGTTTAGTGCCCTCGGCTTGTTCCTCTTGCCGGGATAGGACGGCGGCACGGCTATCTCCTTGAAGTCGTAGATACGGCGCAGACGCGATATCTCGTCGCGCGTCACCCTGTCGAAAGGCTCGACGACGATGCTCACGTTGAGCTTGTCGTCGGGGTAGTCGGCTTCCCTGAGCGCGCGTACTGCGTGTCCTAATGTCTCGTATTCATCGTACGCCGGAACCAGAACGTCTATACTCGGTAGCTCTTCGTCGGGCAGATCTGTGCCCTCTCCATAGACGCGCGGGTTAGCTGACCTCCCGATTAGACGTGCGAACGCCTTCCTGTAGACGGGCGAGAACGTGTACACGTTCATATATAGCCAGACCGCGCCGAAGACGAGCGCGACGACCGACATCGTGGCTGTGCTTATGCCTACGGGCATCAGTCAGCACCCCCGTCCACTTGAACCTCTTCGTCGGTCAGACGTATGCCCGCTGTCGGTGCCTTAGTCGACATAGCGTCCAACGCATTCTGCGTGCTTCTTCTGTCGGGGTATGCCGTCGTGCTCTCGGCTAAGGCTTCGCCGTCGCTACCGTAAAGCGTCCAGCCCCAGCCTTCCGACCTTCTTACGATGGAGTAGTACGGGTGCCGGACGGCGTCGGGGCTTCTGTCGACCGGAACCGGTGTTGCCGTCAACGGAACGACGACCATGCCCGCGCCTAAGAGCAGGAGACCGCCTGTGTAGGTGAGTATGACCGGGAGAGGTCCTGCGAAAGTCCATCCGCTCGGGTAGAGCGTCACGAACCAGACGACAGCGGAGGCGCAGACGAGCAGTCCCAGTGCACCGACAGCGGAAGCGGACGGCTGGAGCGGAAGACGGAACGTGACGCCTAGTAGCGCGACAGGCAACGCGAAAGCAGAGAGAGCTATTCCCACCTGCCTGTAACTCCAGTAAGTTGGGTCTCCGCGTGGGAACGTTGAACCCCAGAGGAACGACGCTATCCCTACTACTCCGATTAGTATACCCGTGACTATGAGCCAGTAACCGTACGCCTCAATAGACGTGCTGTCCGGATTTATGCGCGATGTGTAGACACGTGTGAGGATGTTTTGGGGGGACATACTGCTGATACGTCGCGTGAGGATATATATGCATCTATCCCTTAATGAATTTCCGTGTTATTTGCCGAAATAAAGATGGGTAACTGTACTCTGCTGAACCGAACCGTCCGCACTGAAGACCGCCAACCGAACTTGGGCTGACTGAGAAGTCCACGAAAGGCAAGGTACGCCGACGTAGGATACTTTCTCTCATTTTACGGTGAAAAATTTAGATAGAGTTAAGTGTTTAGGTGCTAATAGGTTACCAGTTATGTCAACAGAAGACGCTACATCGGGTCAAGCATCGGCAGGGGAAACAGCGACGCAGTCGGGGTTGGACGAGAACGTGGCAGGCGCGCTCGCGTACATACTCGGCTTGCTGTCGGGGCTTTTCTTCTACGTTACGGAGGACGAGAACGAGTTCGTGCGTTTCCACGCGCTTCAGAGCATCATATTCAGCGTAGCGGCGTTCGTCCTGTACTGGGTGCTCAACACCATACTCATGTCGCTGGTCTTCACCCCTGGTATGTGGACAGCGGGCGGGGGACTGCTGTTCAGTCTCATCTCGCTTGTCATATCGCTCGTCTCGCTCGCGCTTCTAGGCATCTGGATATTCCTGATGTACAAGGCGTACAACGGCGAGATGTACAAGCTACCGGTCATCGGTAACTTAGCCGAGCAGAACGTTTAGCTCTTCTACGTCTGTATTCAGAAGTCAGGTAGGTTGTCGGGCATGTCGTCCGGCATATCATCGGGCATGTCGTCAAAGTCCTCGGGGCTGAAGTCGCCCGGTCCGGGCATCTCTATCTCGTTACCGTCTCTGTCGTAGAGGCTCATCTCCTCCATCACGCCGCCGCGCATCTCCCACGAAGCCAGCAGTCTGTCTTCCGTGTCGTACATCTCTAAGATACCGTCTTGGAGTTCTTCGTCGGGGTCCATCGTCTGCAGGTCGTTCATCGATATCCAGAAGTCAACGTTACCGACTGTCCTGCCTTCGAGACCTTCCATCTCGGCGGGCATCTCCTCGAACGTCTCTTCTACACCTGTCCCTTCGTACTCAAACTCGAACTTGCAGAAGTCGGTTCCGTCACGCGTCTCCTCGCCTATGACTGTCACTGTAGTCGTCTCGACACCGTCCTCGGGGTCCTCGAACGTGTAAGTCTGGCTCGCTCCCGGCTGACAAGTTGCGAGTGCCATGTCGGGGTCGCCTGTCATCTCGCCGTCGTCGGGTTCGGTCATGTCGTTGGCTCCGTCGTCAGCATCGTCGTCTCCGGCAGGTTCACCCACGTCGTCGGTTTCTTCCGGCTCAGTGTCTCCGTCTCCTACACATCCCGCGAGAGCTACTGCGAGCACGACGAGTCCTATTATTACCAGTTTTCTGTTCATTCTACCACGGAAACT
>JAQZDD010000289.1 GCA_028751055.1 Euryarchaeota archaeon Ods04
ACGTCGTGGAGCGCGGCACCCGACGCGCTCGTCGCTACGCCGACGGTCGTCGGGTAGTCGGGTAGCGGTTTCTTCCTTTCGTCGTCGAACAGTCCTTCGTCCGTGAGTTCCTCCTTGAGACGCACGAACTCCTCGTAAAGCTCTCCTCTACCCGCACGGTCCATCTCGCGTACGTAAAGCTGGTAGTCGCCACGTGCCTCGTAGACGCTGACGTGCCCTTCGGCGACCACATCGTCGCCGTCCTCGGGTTCGAAGCCTAACTTACCGTTCGCGCTCCTGAACATGACGCAAGAAAGAGCCGTATCGTCGTCCTTGAGCGTGAAGTACATATGTCCGCTCGAAGCGTGCGAGAAGTCTGAGACCTCGCCGCGTACCTGAACGTCGTTCAGGACGGGGTCGTCGTCCAATAGACGTTTCACGCGGTCGGTCACGTCCGAGACCGTCAGAACGTCGTCGCCGAAGTCAGTGAGACGTGTCTCCATCCGTGTCGTTTGTCTCGTCACCGCGACGTATCAGCCTGTCGCTCGTGTGCGACGTTCAGATACGCGGAGGTCCACGTCCGCCGCCCGGTCCTCCCGGTCCGCGTCCGCCGAACTCCAGACGGTCGCGTACCGAGAACCCTTCACGTTTGAGCTTGACGCCGTACGCCAGACCGAGCGCGAGTCCCGAGAGATGTGCGATACGTGCCACGCCGCCAGCACCCGCGCCTCCGGTCGCCGCGAAGAACAGGTCGTAGGCGGCGAACGCTCCGGTCAGGAACCAGAGAGGCATCGGTATGAAGAACCAGAGGTAGACGCGGAGATGTGGATTCAGAATTGTGAGCGTGCCGAGAACCGCCGCTATGGCACCTGACGCACCGAGCGCGCCCAAGCCTTCGTACTGAGGCGTTCCCGGCGTGAGCGCGCCCACATCGACGGTCAGGAGCGTCGCAGTCGCCTGTCCGAGACCTGCGACGAGACCACCGACAAAGAAGAGCAGTAAGAAACGTTTGCTCCCTATCTTACGTTCAAGAACCGTTCCGAAGAAGAACAGAACGATACCGTTTATCAGGATATGTGGCAGGTTTCCATGTGCGAACATGCTCCCGAACCACGACCAGACGTACTCTATGCGGTCGGGATGCATGACGAAGAGGGAGTTGTGGATGCTGTTAAGTCCCAGTATCAGAAGCGTCATCTGCACGACGTAGACGACCGCCATCGCACCTAAGAGGTAGTACGTGACGTTTCCCTCCGGTACGGGTACCGAGAAGCCTCTTCCGCCCGACGAACGTGTCGAAGTCGACGACGACGGTCCATCGTAGACCTTGCCCTTGTCCCTCATGCCTTTTTTGTACGACGAAAGTCCGTCGCACGAATGGTTTTCAGGCAGACGATGTTTGGAGCAGTACTTCTCGCCGCAGAAACTGCAGGTGTAGGGCATCGAGATTTCCTTGCCGCACTCGTCGCATCTCTGCATTACTTATCTTAGAAATCCGCGCGCGACGTATATCTCTTTATGCTTGAGGACAGCCGTCCGTCTCGTAGGAGAACATTCCGGTCTATCTCAACGTCTGCCGGCGCAGGCTTAATATACCTGAAACACAACTCTGTGACCTACGGATGGCACCAGACTCAGTCTTCTTCTCGGACGAACTTATTGTGGAGGTGCAGGAAGCGACGCCCGACGCCGTCATCGAAGTCCTCTCGCTCGTTACGCTCTTGGGGAACGTCGAGTTCTTCATAGTCCTCCTGACGGTCTACTACTGGTGGGCTGGCAGGGAGAAGGGGTTGCCGATACTCGCGGTCGGTCTGACTGCGGCTGTCGTCTCGGGCGGTCTGAAGGAGGTTTTCGGACTTCCGAGACCACCGACGGAGCTGCACGTCATAGAGGCTTCGCACTACGGTCTCCCGAGCGGTCACGCCCTCTCGCCCCTGCTCATCTACGGCGCGCTACTCTACAGCGTCGGCTCACTGACACGTATACAGAAGGTGGTCGTCGGCTTCGTACTGATATTTACCATCTCTATCTCACGTATCTTCTTGGGCGTCCACTACCCCGCAGACACGCTCACGGGATGGGCTGTCGGCGGCGCGCTCCTCGCACTCTTCGTCGCGTACGCTGAACTCGGTACGGACAAGACGGTGGTCGCCTCTGTCGTCGTCTCCGCGCCGTTCTTCGTCGTGTACCCCGGCGTCGAGAACGTGGTACTCGGATTCGGAGGTCTCGCAGCAGTCGTGGTCGGATGGCGGCTGAAGGCTGGCGGACAGCCTCTCGAAGTTCGCACGCTGGCGGGTGCGGTCGCGCTCGTCGCCGGTCTCGTCGTAGTCGGTGTCGGATGGATATTCATGTCGGAGGTCTCCGGCATCTACGTGTTCTTCGTGACGTTCTTGGTCGCGCTGTTTGTCGTCTTCTACACCGACTTAGTGGCACGTGCGGAGGACGCCGTAGGATAGACGTTTACGACCAAATATTTATTATCCTCAAAT
>JAQZDD010000052.1 GCA_028751055.1 Euryarchaeota archaeon Ods04
ACATCGCCATCTCGTTTTCGCAGTCGGGACACGTCAGCAAGATACCGTCGGCGGTAATTTCGACCTCGTGGTACTCCGCGCCGCACTCACCGCACGGGAAGAGGGTGCGCGTCTCGCCCTGTTCCTGCGGCGCGCCGAGTGCGAGCGCGCGTATCCTTTCGTCGCCCTCGTTCTTGCCTTCCTGATACTCGCCGGGAGCGAAACGCACTGCCTCGTTCTCTCCGACCTCGAGATCGTCGTCACGCGTCTCAAACGTCGCCGTGCCCTCGATGATGAAGAAGACCTCCTCCTGGTCCATGTGGGTGTGCATCCCGCCCGAGAACGACTCGCCGGGTTCGAGTTCGAAGTAGTTCATCGAGAAGTCGGCGAGGTCTAGCGCGTCTGTCATGAGCTTACGTACGTCGGACGAACGCGAGTGGTTTTCGAGGCTTTCTACGGATGCTTTCTCCATGCGCGTCTTTTCGTCGTCGTCTTCCATAAAACTGACGCGGAAGCCAGTCGTCGTTTACGCCCTCGTCTTACGAATCGCCGTCCGAGGCTTCTCCGTGGTTACCGAGAACGAAGACCGCGACCATCAGAAGCCCTATGACGAACAGCATCGCGCCCGTGAGTTCGGGCGTGATACTGACCGAGACGAGACGGAGAGAGAACTCCAAGTAACCGAACAGTCCCGCTAAGAGGAGGACGATACCGATTACGGCGACGACAGCCCAGAATACCGCGCCGCCGGCTTCCTGCTCCTCTAGTTCTTCTTCGTCGCGTGGCATCCGTCGTCTCTTCGCGCGCCGCACGCCTCAGTCTTTCGTTGCTGTCCGCGAGAGACACTCAGAACCCTTCTTTCGTCGCCCAGTCTCCGTCCACCTTCTCGTGGAACGTCACCTCGCGCTCGCCGACATCGTTCAGGAAGCCTGCGGCTTCGAAAGCTTCCTCGGGTGGATGAGCACCTGCCTCGACTTCGTCCACGTCCCCGGCTATCCGTTGCGCGCCTACCGAAGCCGCGCACCCCGTCAGGACTCGCATACGTCCCGTCGCGGCGTACTCTACTGCGTGCTCGCCGTCATCTCCGTCTTCTCCGTCGTCCGTTACGCGTACGCGCACCGCGCTCTCCTGCTTCCCACCGACCTCGAAAAGTCCCTCGACTGCGTGGACGTACCTCGCCATCCTGTCCTTGCGCGAACGCGTCGAGACGAGACCGGCGCGCGAGACAGCGCGTACCAGTGAGTTCTGCCATCCCGGGACGAGCGCGCCGTGCACACGGACGTTTTTGGCACCCGTCGAAGCCGGAAGCGTGACCGACTCGGGATGTCCGCTCGCGTACGTCTTCACGTCGCCGAAGCCCGGCACGTCGACCTTCTCGGCACCGCTTCCTGCGCGCACCTCGACGCGTTCGCCGTCGACGTACTGGGGCACCTTGCCTGACGCCGTGTGGAAGACGTGCGCCACGACTGCGACGCCCTCAGCGTCCGCCGCCGAACCTATCCAGTCGACCTCGACAGAACCGACCTCCGCGCCCTCGGAGACGAGACGGTCGACGGCGTCCGCGACGAGAAGGTTCGAGATACCGGGTGTCCAGCCGCATCCTACGACCGCGCTCACGTCGCGTTCCTCGGCTTTGTCGGAGAGTGCGAGTTCGTCCTCGGTCGCGTCGTGGTCGTCGCATACGTCGACGTAGTCGACGCCCGCGTCTATCGCCGTCTCCAGAGCGGGCACACCGAGCGCGTAGAACGGTCCCGCCGTTCCGACAGCAACGTCCACGCCGAGCGACGCCAGACGTTCGCCCGCGTCGTCGGCAGTTACGTCGAGTGCGGCGGTCTCGTCGGCGTCCATGTCCATGACGGCTTCTTCCTTCAGGTCGCACGCGACGACATCGATGCCCGACTTCTTCAGGTCGTCTACGACGCCTCTTCCTATGTCGCCGCCCGCTCCTATCACAGCTACATTCATACACGGCACGTTGTGGGCATACCGTATAACTTCTGCCACGATAATCAATCAAGTTTTTATCCCGTCCCCGTATACGACTCCTATGGACGAACCGAACGTAGGTGAACTGAAGCCCCCGGAACGTGTACTTCTAGGTCCCGGTCCGAGCAACGTACATCCGCGTGTCTTGGGCGCGATGAACACGACGATAGTGGGTCATCTCGACCCTTACTTCGTTGACATGATGGACGAGGTGCAGGAACTCCTGCGTTACGTATTCAGAACCGACAACGAATGGACTCTGCCCGTCAGCGGGACGGGTTCGGCTTCGATGGAAGCCGCCATCTCCAATCTCGTCGAACCCGGAGACGTTGTGCTCGTGCCGACCAACGGCTACTTCGGGTCGCGTATGGAGAGCATGGCGAGTCGCGCGGGCGGTGAAATCGTGCGCGTCGACGCGCCTTGGGGCGAACCCCTCGACGCGGTGGACGTGCAGGAAGCCTTCAACGAGTACCAGCCCGACATATTCGGCTTCGTGCACGCCGAGACGAGCACAGGAACGTTACAGCCGAACGTCTCCGAACTCGTCGACATAGCGCATTCGCACGACGCACTCACTATTGCGGACACCGTCACGTCGCTCGGCGGCGTCGAACTACGTATAGACGACTGGGGCGTCGACGTCTCCTACTCGGCGGCGCAGAAATGCATCTCGTGCCCGCCGGGCGCGTCGCCTCTGACGCTCAACGACCGCGCGATGAACAAGATTCTGACGCGCGAGACCGAACCGCGTTGCTGGTATCTCGACCTAGCAGAACTCGAAGACTACTGGGGCGACGACCGGTCGTACCACCATACTGCTCCCGTCGCAAACATCTTCGGTCTCCGCGAGGCGTTGCGTATCGTAGTCGAGGAAGGCATCGAGAATCGGTGGGAACGCCATCTCCGTGTCTCGGGCGCGCTCAAGGAAGGCATAGAGGCGATGGGCTTAGAGATGAACTCGCGCGACGACGCGTGGCTCCCGACGCTCAACGCTGTAAGGGTGCCCGAAGGAATCGACGACGACACCATCCTGCGGCGTCTCGTCGAGGACTACAACATCGAGATATCCGCCGGACTCGGCGATTTGGAGGGTGAAATCCTGCGTATCGGCTGTATGGGGCACTCGGCGCGCGCGCACAACGTACTCTACCTTGTCGACGCGCTCGGCGACATCTTAGAAGACGAGGGCGCGGATGTCAACCCCGGTGACGCCGTCGCGGCTGTGAGCGACGCGTTGTAACTATTCATTGAGACGGTTCAGTAGTTCGTGAGTCTTCCAGACCGTTACCTCGTCTTGCTCTTCGAAGTCTGTGTCATCGGTCCAGATGTCTACGTCAAGATGCAGAGCAAGCGCGAGGAAAGGTACGTCGTCAGGGTCGGTGTCACCGATGAGCCGTGAGGCTAGCTCAAGTTCGTCTTCGAACACCTCTCTCGGAACTACCTCCGTGTCTCTGAACAGAATGTTTAGGAGAAGTTTCAACTGTCCCTCGGAAAGATTAGATTTCTCCGTGATTTCGCCGCGGTTGTTGTCCAACTCGGTAAAGAAGAACTCGGGTGCATAGAGACTCGTCTCGTCGCTCAGAATCAGTTCACGTGTTTTACCTCCGGCTATCAGAGCGGAGAAGACGATGTTAGTGTCACATACGAGTTTCATTCGTCGCCACGGTAGCGTTCTGCGATATCCTTCTTCACATCTTCGCTGAGTTTGACCGCGTCTTCCTCGGAAAGCTCGCTCTGCGAAGCTATCTCCTCAGCAACCTCAAGACGGTAGAGGTACTCCCTCATAGACTGACGCGCGACCTCGCTCCAGTTGATTTCGGGGTGTTCGTCGAGCGAGCGTTTCAGGTCGTCCGGAACCCGGATTGTCATGTTAGGCATGTCAAGACCTCGTGCGTGTATTTACACGCACAGGCATTTAAATCCTAAAGTTTGCCTGTGCGGTGACCGCCGTTGACCGTTCGATTTAACTTGTCTCGTCCCTCAGAACGACCATGGTAGACGTAGAGGAGTTCAAGCACGACTCGTGGAAGACGATAATAGCGACAGCCGTCTCTTACGGCGTACTTCTCGCCGTCATGACGGTTCTGCTGTTCGGCGTGCCGTACGTCCTCTTCCGTTTCGTTCTTGGGTAGGTTCTCCGCTTCTCACTCCTCGTCGTCAGGCACCAGAACCACCTTCCCGAAGCCGTCTCTTTCTTCGAGCATCCTGTGACCTTCAGCGGCGTCGCTCATCGGTAACGTCTCACGTATACGCGGTTCGAACACGCCGTCCCAGACGAGCGACAGGACATCGTCGACCTCGCCGCGTGTCGCCATCGTCGAACCCAAGACGGTTAGCTGGTTCCAGAAGATTCTGTTTACGTCTGTCGTGGCGTCGCCGCCCGTCGTCGCGCCGCACGTCACTAGTCTTCCGCCCTTTGCGAGGGAGGCGAGGGAGTCGCGCCACGTCTCCTTGCCGACATGGTCGACGACGACATCGACACCTCGTCCATCGGTTGCGTCGCGGACGGCGTCGGCGAAGTTCTCGTCAGTGTAGTCGAAGACCTCCTTCGCGCCGAGAGAGCGCGCCGCCTTCGCCTTGTTTTCGTCGCCTGCCGTCGCGTAGACAGTCGCACCGGCGTGCCGCGCTATCTGTACGCACGCGTGTCCCACGCCGCCCGACGCTCCGAGTACGAGAACGTTCTCGCCCTGCCGTACCTCGGCGCGTGTTACGAGCATACGCCACGCCGTACCGAAGACGAGCGGCGCGGCGGCGGCGCGTTCCCACGGGACGCCCTCAGGGACGGTCACAAGATTGTCGGCGGGTACGGAGACACGTTCGGCGTGGACGCCCTCAACGTGTTCGCCTAAGAGATGGTAGTTTACACACAGAGGTTCGTCGCCGTTCCGGCAGAACTCGCAGTCGCCGCACGCCGTTCCCGCCCAGACAGCGACGCGGTCGCCCTCCTCAAACTTCGTTCCGCCGCCTTCGACGACGACACCCGCGGCGTCGCTTCCGGGAACGTGGGGCATATCGAGATCCAGACCGGGAAGCCCTCTGCGTGTCCAGACGTCTAAGTGGTTCAAAGACGCCGCCTTCACGTCGACGAGTACCTCGCCGTTGTCCCGTGTCGGCTCTTCGCGTTCCGCGTACTCGATTACGTCGCGTCCTCCGTGTCCTGTGAACTGAACTGCGCGCATACACCGAACGTGTCCCTCCTGACTAATAGATGTGTCTCCGTCGCTCGTACGCGCCCTCAGTCCTCCGCGGCGTACAGGTACACGGCGCAGACGACGATGACAGCCTCTACCGCCTTGGTGATGACAGCCATCGGGTTGAGGCTTCCGCGCATGTAGAAAGCATCGACACCGAAGCCCTGAAACACAAACAGAGCGACGATGGTGGCGAGAGCGTACAAAGCGGCGACGATGTAAAGCTCCCGACGCCAGAAACGCGTCAGGTAGACCGCGACACCCACGAGGAAGCCCAGTCCGTTGAGAATGAACAGGACACCCATCGTCTGGTTCATCTCCAGTGCGTTGGGTGCTAGAACCAGATGGAGCACCCCTGTTATCACAGCCATTAATATCCCCACGTAGCCGACGGGATGTCTGGAAAGCTGAACGACAGTATCGGTTCCGCCCGTTGCGGTGCTGCTTCCTGCCATGTCCCATACTGGTTCGGCTGCCAGATAAGTCTTGGTGACATTTCCCAATACCATGGAAGACCGATGCCGAAGCGGAATGTAAGACCGATACCGAAACATACCAACCGCTAACCCTCCGTCGTCTGAACCGCTATGCCGGTATACTCGGCGGAAATATCAAGTGGGTCTCGCCGCAACACCCACCCATGGGAGTGGGCGACAGCACGTACCTCTGGAACGCCGACGAGCGACGCCTCCGCGCGCCTTGGCGTATCGTCGCCGCTAGCGTCGTCTTCTTCGTCGTGGTAGTCGTCTTGATGAACGTCTTCGCCGTCGCAGCGGTCGTCGCGGGCATCGTCGAACCCGACATCTTCGAGTTCGACGCCGTCCTGACAGCCGACGCTCTCGTCTTCTTCGCCGGTCTCCTCGTCGCCCTCTCAGTCGCCGTCTTCGTCGCTCTCTGGATAGTCGCGCGGTACGTCGACAGAAGACGCCTCTCCGACTACGGCTTCCGCGTCGACACAAGGTGGTGGAAAGACCTCGGCTTCGGTCTCGCTCTCGGTGCCGCTCTGCCGACGTTGATGTTCGCAGTAGGCTGGGCGGCGGGATGGTACCGCATCGAGGGATTCTTCGTATCCGAAGCCTCCTTCGCCTACGCCTTCGTCGCTGTCGTCGTGCTGTTCGTCGCCGTCGGCGTCTACGAGGAACTGCTCGTCAGGGGATGGCTCTTGACCAACGTCGCCGAAGGTCTTTCGGCGTACGGAGAGCGCGCCGCAGTCGGTGTCGCCGTCTTCGCAACCTCCGCGCTCTTCGGTGTACTGCACCTTCCGAACCCAGGGGCGTCGCTCGCCTCCGCCTCCGTCATCACGCTCGCGGGCGTCTTCTTGGCTCTCGGATACGTCCTGACGGGCGAACTTGCCGTGCCCATAGGAATCCATATCACGTGGAACCTGTTCAAAGGCTCCGTCTACGGCGTCGGCGTCAGCGGCTTGCAGTTCCCCGTCACGGTAGTCGAAACCAAGACGGTCGGACCCGAGTACATGACAGGCGGCGACTTCGGTCCCGAGGCGGGACTCTTGGGTGCTGTGGCTGTCGTCGTCGGTACCGCGGCTATACTGGGCTGGGTGCGTTGGCAAGGCGACGAACTGGTGACGCACGAACGCGTGACTACGCCCGACCTACGGGATACCGACTCCGACGCATAGTACCCCGTCCCTAC
Organism: Euryarchaeota archaeon Ods04; assembly: GCA_028751055.1. Taxonomy (GTDB): domain Archaea; phylum Halobacteriota; class Halobacteria; order Halobacteriales; family Halorutilaceae; genus Halorutilus. The sequence goes on from JAQZDD010000052.1 coordinate 6,810, forward strand.
TTGTCTCTACGACGGCGGAGGCTGGCACGCACACCGTCAGCTTCCAGAACCTCTTCGCGTAGCTCCTCCTCGTCGTACCTGCCCTCTATCAGGTCTTCTAACCTCCCCTCCAGCCTGTCCGCCGCGAGGAGGTCAGATAGAATGACG
>JAQZDD010000195.1 GCA_028751055.1 Euryarchaeota archaeon Ods04
CGGTTGACGCGCGCAGTACCGTTGTCGTACTCGAAAGCGTTGACGACCGCAGCCCACTGGAAGCCGATTTCGTCGGCGAGGGCGACGCCCGTGCCGCCTATCGAGTCGTCGTCAGCCTGTACGCCCGTGAAGACGAGTCCGGGGTCTTCCTCTTCGGCGACCGCGGCGAGGACGCGCGCCTTAGCGTTGGGGTCGAGAACCTCACCGGCTTCGAACGCGTCGTCCCAGACACGGACGGCGCGGTCCGCGCCCTTTGCGAGTGCCATCCTTATCGTCTCCTCGGAACGTTCAGGTCCTATCGTGACCGCCACGACCTCGTCCACGTCGTCGTTTTCTTCCTTTAGCTGTACAGCCTCCTCGACTGCGTAGTCGTCCCATTCGTTCAGGTCGTACTCTAGGAACTTCTCGTCGATTTCGAGTCCGTCTATCTCGAAGTCGTCCTCCGGCTCCGCCACCTCCTTCACTGTCACTAGTACCTTCATGGTGTGTGAGAGTATGACGTATCTTCGGAAATAAATACTTTCGAAAACAGTTGGCAGGGTGTTCCGAGTTCACGAAGTCGCAAGATAAGACTTATGCGGAACCCTGTCATGGTTTGTCATATGCTAATACCGGCGGCAAAGGGACCGACGCAAGAAGAGTGTATGGAGGAGATATGTAGGGAGAACTTCTGGCTCATAGGTGACTTGGGCTACTACACGTTCTACGCGCTCTCGGTCGTAGCCATCGTAATACTCCTGTACGGCGTCTACCAGCGGTTCAGCAGGTACGCCGAGGGCAAGGAAGACAAGACGGTAAGGCTCAACAACCTTCCGGAGCGTATCGGAAACGCGGCGAGCATCGCGGGTTCGAACACGAAGCAGTTCTACCAGGACTTCTACGCGGGTATCATGCACACGTTCATCTTCTGGGGATTCCTCGGGCTTCTCATAGCGACTACGATACTCGCAATCGACGAACAGGTTGTCCGGCGGTTCACCGACTCGTTATGGGTAGGCGACTTCTGGCTTTCGTACCAGTTCGCTGCCGACGCCGTCGGTCTTCTGTTCGTGGCGGGCGTCGTCATGGCTATGTACCGCCGGTACGGCGCGCGCGACGAACGTCTCTGGCACAAACACACGCGCAAGAAGTTCAACGGTCCGCGCGAGATGCTCCGCGCGCTCGAAGACGACATCTTCATCTGGACGCTGTTCATTCTCGGAGTCGGAGGCTACTTCCTAACCGCGCTCCGTATAGTAGGAACCGGCTTCCCAGAGTTCGCTTCGGTGAGCTTCGTGAGTTGGGCAATAGCACTCGTCCTCGCACCGGTTATCTCGGAAGGCGCGGCACAGACGCTCTACCCCGCCGTCTGGTGGTCGCACGCACTCTTAGCACTCGCCTTCGTTGCGTGGATACCGTACGCCAAGCCGTTCCACATGATATCGTCGTTCGCCAACGTCGTGACGCGTGACGAGGACGCGAAACGTCGGCTACACGGCGTCGACCCCGACCTAGGTCCCGAGGAGATAGGCTACAAGAGCATAGACGACTTCTCGTGGAAACACCTCTTAGACCACGACGCCTGCACCAAGTGTGGACGCTGCACGGCGGTCTGTCCCGCGAACGCGTCGGGACGTGACCTTTCGCCGCGTGACGTGATTCTCGACCTGAAGCAGTACCGCGAGGAACTCGAAAGAAACGGACAGGACGAGATGCCCATCATCTCGCGCGAGGAGGACAGCGTCATCAAGCCCGAGAGCATGGACGCGTGCATGGCGTGTGTTGCCTGCATGGACGCGTGCCCCGTCGAAATCGAACACGTCCCGCAGTTCACCGAGATGAACCGCCGCCTGACCGAGTCGGGACAGATGAACGAGAGCGTGCAGGAAGCGATGATGAACATCTTCCAGAACGGCAACTCGTTCGGTGACCCCGACAGGAAACGTCCCGACTGGACAGAGGAACTCGACTTTGAGATTCCCGACGCACGTGAGGAGGACGTCGAGTATCTCTGGTACGTCGGCGACTACCCGTCGTATGACGAGCGGAACCAGAAGGTCGCGCGCTCGCTCGCAACCATCTTTGAGGAGGCGGACGTTTCGTACGGCATACTGTACGAGGACGAGACCAACGACGGAAACGACGTGCGGCGTGTCGGCGAGGAAGGTCTGTACGAGATGCTCGCAGAGGACAACATCTCAGCGTTCGAGGACGCTGGCTTCGAGAAGGTGGTCTGTACCGACCCGCACTCGTACAACACGTTCAAGAACGAGTACGACCAGTTCGGCTGGGACGGCGACGGACGTGTCTTCCACTACACGCAGGTCGTCGAGGAACTCGTCAACGACGGCGCGCTCGACCTCTCGGGGGACGAGTTGGACTACACGGTCACCTACCACGACCCGTGCCATCTCGGACGGTTCAACGACGAGTACGAGGCACCGCGCGAACTCGTGCGCGCAACAGGAGTCGACCTCAACGAGATGCCGCGCAACCGCTCCAACTCGTTCTGCTGTGGCGGTGGCGGCGGCGGTCTGTGGGCGGACATAGAGGAGGAGACGAAGCCGAGCGAGGAACGTCTCCGCGAGGCACTCGAAGACACCGACGCGGGAAGCGGCGTCGAGAAGTTCGTCGTCTCGTGTCCGATGTGCATGACGATGTACGAGGACGGACGCAAGACGGGCGGCTACGAGGAAGACCTCGAAATAACCGACATAACGGAACTGCTGGTCGAGGCGATAGAAGCGGAGGAAGCGGCGAAGATAGCGACCGACGGCGGAGAACCCGAGCCCAAATCTGACTCCGGACAGGAGCCACGAGACGAGTAGAAGCGGTTTATTTTCCCGAGTAAGGGTTCGTCGGTGTCTTTAGCCGTCTGAGACCGTCTACAGAGCCGAAGCCCGTGTCGAACGAGTAGATGTACTCGATACCGGTCTCACGCGCATACGCGACGAGCACCGAGTCCACGAAAGAGAGATGAGCCTCCTCCTCGTAGACTCCGTGCGCGTTCCTCCAGACATCGCGGTTGGTGCGTTCCAGACGGAAGCCCGCACTTCTTTCGACTATCCCGGAAGCTTCGGTACAGTCGTCGTGAGAGAGCGACTGAGTCAGAGCGTTGAACGTCTCGGCGTACACGAAGTCGAGGACGACCCCGGTCGGTAGTTCGCCGGCGTCCATCGCCTCGAATATAGGCAGCGCGTCGTCGTGGTGCCCGTCACTCCGGTTGAGAGCACCGTACAGGACGACGGTGTCGACGAGCGCGCTCGCCATCTTACCCGTCCTCGCCTTCTCCGGCGTCCCACTCTCCTGCGGGTACGAGACCCGCCTCGTCGTGGTGAACCGACTCGTCGAC
>JAQZDD010000292.1 GCA_028751055.1 Euryarchaeota archaeon Ods04
CCGCTTCGAAGGACGACCATGACCGACACGATGAAGTACGAAGTCCGCGCGGAAGCGGCTTGGCTCACGTTCAACCGTCCCGACAAGGCGAACGCCATCGCGCCCGAGACGCTCGACGAGTTCGAGACGCTGCTCGGACGCGCGGAGGACGAGAGAGAAGACGTACGCGGCGTCGTCCTAACAGGAGCGGGCGAAAAGTTCTCCGCGGGTGCGGACATCGACGCTCTCGCCGCCGCCGACGAGGACGAGGCACGCGACTTCGCCGACTCGCTCGCCGACGTCCTGCGCCGTATAGAGACGCTCGCCGTTCCAGTCGTCGCGGCGGTAAACGGAGACGCCTACGGCGCGGGCTTCGAACTCGTCGTCGCCTCCGACCTTGCTGTCGCCGCCGAGGATGCGCGTCTCTGTCTCCCCGCTACACGTCTCGGACTTACGCCGCCTCTCACTCCTGAGCGTGTCGGCGTGGTAGGCGGACGAAAACGCGCCTCCGAAATTGCTCTCACGGGCGAGCCGATTGACGCCGAAACCGCGGCGCGCTGGGGTGTCGTCAACCGTGCCGTGCCCTCTGAAGAACTCGTTGAGACCGTCGACGCACTCCTCTCGTCGGTCGCAGAGGCGGACCGCGAAGCGACACGCGTAACGAAGGAGCGTATCGTCTCGGGTGGTTCGGAAGGCACCGGTTCCATAGCCGACCGTTTCGCCTCCGACGAGGCGCGCGGAAGGTTCGGCGACTTCGCCGACCGGTAGAGCCGCACCTATCGGAGAGAGTAAGGCTTTTGTTACTTCCACGGAACCCTCAGACATGGCTACAGGTATCGAGATAGGCTTGCTGGTGCTCGTCGTGCTCGTTCTCGCCGCTGTCTATCTTGCGATAAAGGTCGTGAAGCCTCTCGTCTACAACGCAATAATCGGTCTGATAATACTAGCCATAATAAACTTCTTTGACTTTCCCATCCTCCCCGAGGTGGAGGTAACGTTCCTCGCGGTCGCTATAATCGCGCTCGCAGGCATACCCGGAGTCGTCCTAGTCCTGCTCCTTGCGTTCCTCGGTGTCGCGTTCACACCGGGTGCCGTGGCACCGCTCGTTGGCGTGTTCTGAGCACAGTCGTTTCCAGATTCGGTTTTTTAATAAGACGCCGACGACTATTCTCGCGTATGTCAAACGGAGACTCGAACCTCCGCCTCCCTGACGACGACGAGGTGCTCGGAATCGTCGAGTCGATGCTCGGCGCGAACCGCCTCAAGGTACGGTGCATGGACGGTGAGACACGGACAGCACGTATCCCCGGACGGATGAAGAAACGCGTCTGGATAAACGAGGGCGATGTCGTCCTCGTCGAGCCGTGGGACTGGCAGGACGAGAAGGCGGACGTTAAGTGGAGGTACGACAGCCAGGAGGCGGACCAGCTCGAACGCGAAGGCTACCTGTGAAGCCGTCTGTGACCGGTTCTCGGTAACGACAGATTCAAGTGGATAGACGGTAGAACGTACACCGGAGGAACAGTCTTTGGAGATCTCTGGCAAACTACTGTGTCTGGTAAGTTCCCGCGTCGAGCGGCGAAACGGCTCTTACGTCGTCGAGATACCCGAGAGCGAGATAGAGGAGGGCGACCTGCGCGAGGGCGAGGTCTACAGCATAGGAGTTCTCGGCAGTAAGAAGGCAAAGAGAGGCGACGCCGGCAGCGGCGGCGGCGGTACGCAGCTACAGCCGCCCGTCGAGGAAGGCGAGATAAGGTACGTCGAGATAGAGGATCTCGGGAAGCAGGGGGACGGAATCGCACGCGTCGAACGCGGCTACGTCATAATCGTGCCCGATGCCGAGGTAGGCGACCGTGTCAAGGTCGAAGTCGACGAAGTGAAGGAGAACTTCGCGGTGGGCGAGGTTCTCGAAGAGGACGCGTTCGACTGAGACCACCCAACGGAAACCGGTTACGTTTTGTGCCCGGCGTACGACGGTTAGTGCAAGCCGGGGTAGTCTAGCTCGGTAAGGCGCCTGCCTCGAGAGCAGGTGGGCGAGAGCCCACAGGGGTTCAAATCCCCTCCCCGGCGTCGAATAAAAGGTTCAATCGCCCTTTACTTAAGTACTCAAAACACCAGATAGCGGCGGGTATAGAACGTAGCGAATCTACCACCAGAAAGGGGGTGGTAGCGTGAGTGTCGAGGAGGTCGATTGGCAGGACATCTTCGACGTAGCTCGTGAGGGTATGCTCTGTGACGGAGCCGTAGGACGTGGTCGGATAATCGAGGAACTCCGTAGCCGTGGGTATCCTGACCCCGGCGGCGTCCTTGATTGTGCCGCCGAAGCAGGCATCGTCGGAGTAGCAGACGAGGACGGCGTCGTTCCGAAGTATGAACCCGTTGAAGATAAGGAAGAACTTGATATAGCGGAATCCAGTTCATCAGAGACTGGTACAGAGACTACTGCTGAAACAGAACCACAAGAA
>JAQZDD010000056.1 GCA_028751055.1 Euryarchaeota archaeon Ods04
CCGCGGCGTGTCTGCTCGCGTATCCGCGCCGGACCGATGACGGTCGCGCCGTCCTCCTCAGGACGCATCCGGAACCTCTCGCGCCGAACGTCGCTCACTATTTCTAAGTCCTCTACGAGCCTGTCGCTCTCGTCCTGCGACGTGAACTGGGCGTCGCCCCAGCTTTCGGACAGGTAGTAGAGTTCTCGCAGGGTGGAGGAGCGGTTCTCCTCTATCTGGTTGGTGATGAAGTCTAAGACGTACGAGAGGCGCAGAAGTTTGCGCGCGCCGCTTACCGAAGCCGCCGAACGCGTGCTTTCGGAGTCGCCGTATACCCAGACGCCCGACTCCTCGTCGTACTCAACGTTCGACTTCGAGCGTGTCGGGATGCGCACCCTCGGCGTTTCGCCGCGGTCGAACTGCCCGTAGAGTTCATCGGCGAGAGCGACGAGTTCGTCGACTGCGTCCTGGTCGAACTCGGGTGCTTCGTCGGCGTCGGTGCTCATGCTACCACCTCCACGGTTCCGTCCTCGTCACCGTCGACCGTTAGCTCCATCTCGCCGTTTCCGACGGGTATGTCGAGGGTAGCCTCGTCGCCCTTGCTCACAGCAACCTTCCAGACCACGTCGTACTCGCCGTCGAGGTCGACTACGGTCGCACCCTCTATCTCAACCTCCTCGTCGACGAAGGCATGTACCTCGAACTCCTGCTTCCGGTTCGAGTTGTTCTCGACACGCACCGTCGTGGTTCCTGCTTCGCCGTCCTCCTCCGCCGAGACCGTGACCTTGTTGAGTATGCGCGCCAACGTCTCGTCGGTCGAAGGCGGCTCCTTGTCTACGACCTCGGCTACCTTCTCCGCCATCTGCGGCAGGAGCTTCTCGACGACGCGCTCCTTCTCCTGACGTTTCCTGCGCGACTTCTCCTTCTTTATATGGCTCTTCATCTCGCGTGCGACCTCACGGACAGCGCGTTCGACCTCCTTCTCTATCTCGGGCACGTTCGCAACGGCGTCCTTCGACTCCGACGTGAAAGGAACGTTGGTCGAGGCGACGTGGACGGCGATGACTGCAGGTCCTTGTGGCAGAGAGCCTTCGTCGAGACCGTAGTTGCGCCAGCCTATGTCGCTCACGGTGTTCGTGATAGCGCACGCACCCTGCTGGTAGACGAGCGGTACGCGGTTTGCGAAACGCAGAAGTTCGGCGTTTCCTTCGGCGGGTATCGAGCCACCGTATGCTATGCCAGCCTCGACGACGAAAGGGTCGCCTCCGTGCACCGACGCGTCGCGTGTCGTCGCGGCGTACATGTCGGCGTCGTACTCCTTACGCAAGCCCGATTCGAGGTCTTCGGCACCTATCGGCGACAGGCAGTCCGTGGGCGGTGCTATAACATCGACGGAGCGCATCGCGTCTAACAGGTGACGTGCCGTGTCACGGTCTTCCGCGACCTCGTCGGTCGACGGAACGTCACGGTCAACGGTACGCATACGTTTCCAGACGGCTTCGACGACGTTCTCGCGTGCCTTCTCGCCGAAACGCTCGTCGCGTATCTCCTCGACAGCGTCGGCTGTTTCGTCGACGAATATATCTAACTCGTCGTACGTCGCTGTGTCGTCCTCTTCCTCAAACCTCCGGGCGAGACGTTCGGCGATGTCGCGGACGGCACCTTCGTCCTTCCTGTCGGTCGTCGCGCCGTCGATGAGCGCGTACAGGTCGTCCTCGCGTACCGTCGTAACGGCGTTCCAGAGCGCGTCTACGACGTTCTCACGCACAGTCTCGCCGAACGACGTTCCGTCTACCTTTTCGCCCGCCTCCTCGACGAGAGCGGCGAGTTCGGAGAGAGAAACCGTGTCGGCTTCCTCCACCGATTCGACGACGGCGTCTGCGAACTCGTCTGTGGCATCGGCGGGCTTGTTAGCGACCGCATCGACTACGACGTCGTGCAGGTCGTCGCCGTCTTCGAGTTCGTAGTCGGAGGGCGTCGTCCAAGCACACTCGCGTCCGTAGTGCCGGTCACGGAAGTCGTCGAGTATGGAGTCCGCAGTCTTTCCGCCGACACGCGTGAACTCGTTCTGGACGAAGCCGCGGACGCTGTACGAGTCGGTCGCGTCTAACATACGTATGAGCGTCCCGAGTTCGATTCCGTGCGGATGAGGCTTTATCTCCTCGGCTTTTTCGGGGAGTTCGCTCGTCACGTAGTCGAACGAGAACTCGCCTTCGGGTTCGTGGAGACGGAGACGCGCGTGAGGATTGACGACAGCCGTGTTCTTGAAGTAGTCGTGTAACTGCGTGCGGGCACGCATGTTCGCCTCCATCTCTATCTCGATACGTGTTCCGTGTGTGCTGTCCCACTCGACTTCTTCCTCCGAAACGATTTCGGGTTCGTTGGTGTCGGTGTCGATGATTACCTCGAACCTCTGCGCCTCACCGCTCTGCGTCTTCGACGTGATTATCGCGGGCTTGCCGCTTGTCATCTGCGAGTAGAGAACGGCGGCGGAGATTCCGATGCCCTGCTGACCGCGGCTGTTCTTGACCGACAGAGCACCGCTGTTTGCGACTACGAAGTTCTCGTCGTGGCCTGTCGCACCCGGAACAGAGATGTCGTAGACGTACTCCGGTGGCTCCGTCTCCTTGACCGACTTCACGGGTAGCAGGCACATGTCGGTCTTGGTGAATCCATGGAGGTTCTGGATAGCATCCCAGAGGCGTCTGAGTTCGTCCGTCGGTTGACAGTATTCGTTGAGGAGCCCCATCTTCTTCAGGTTGGGCACGTACCGAGGCTCGTCCACGCGCTCTCCGTTGAGCGCATCTTCTATCACCGACCGGTAGATTTCGGCGTGTTCGAGCGACGAACCCACGCCCGCACCCATCAACAAACCCGGAACGGTGTCCGGTACCGTGTCGCTTCCGGCGGGACCGACGCGCACCTCGTCAAGCACCGACGTAGGAATCCTCTTGTACTGTTGCTCTCCGGCGCCCGTCACCTGCTCGAAGACGCCGCAAAGGTTCGTGTCTTCGCCGTACACCTTCGTACGGTACACAGTCGTCGAACCGTCGGCGTACCCGTTCGCGTTTTCGTGCTCTTCGATGCTTGCGAGCACACCCTGCGCGTTCCAGAGAACCGAAAGCTGTCGTGCTAAGGTTTCGCTGATGGTCGTGTGTGATAGCTCGTTGCTGGGATGGCTGTCCGAGCCGTCGCCCTCGTACACAGCGGCGACGAACCTCCTCTGGAACTCGGAGGGGGACTCAAAGACGAATTCGGGAACACGCTTGTTCTCAGCTCCAACTCCACAGGCGTTCTCCAAGAAGAGGCACAGGGGTGACGCGAACGCCTTCACGCGTGTCGAGTTCCGCTCGCGCTCGACGGTCGTCGTGGTCCCGCCGACAGCGGCGACTGCACGCTCGGTAGCTTCGACGAGATCCTCCTCGTGTGAGCCGAACGTGAACCCCACCTGTCTGTCGCTCGTGTGTCCCTCGGCGATGTAGTAGCCGAGGAGCTTTGCGAACGTGTCGTCAAGCGGAACCGACACGGGCACGGTGGTCTCTTCGCCGCCGACCTGATACGTCCTGAGGACGCAGTCGGCGGCTTTCTCCTCCCAGCCGAGTTCGATGACCTTACGGGCGGGGAGATAGCCCTTTTCGAGGTAGTTGGTTTCGAGGCTGTCCTTCAGGACCTCCACGCCGTCGTAGCGGTAGTACGTCCGCTTCCGGTTGCTGTCCTCCGAAGGCTTCTTACGGACGCGGTCGCCCGTCTTCAGCACCTTCAGTTCCTCCTCGTCGAACCCGTAGACGTACATCCGCCGACCTTCGATCTGTTCGGGTCGGATGTGTTTCAGCAGGTTCACCTCTTCGCGGTTTTCGTCGGGTTTTGGCAGCTTCTGCGGTGCGAGAACCACGTCGCCGGGTTCGAGTTCTCCGGCGTCCACCTCCTTCGTGCTTCCGTCTTCGGTAACGGAAAACAGACTGTGGTTCCCCGTCACCTCGACAGTCCGACCCTTCTCCGTCGTGATCTCGTACGTGCGCCCCTCCGTCTCGTGGCGGATGACGTGCGTGACAGGCTCCCAGCTCATCTCGTGCGTTTCGCGGTCGAAAGACGGAACCTCTATTCCGTCACCTATCGGTCGTGTTGCCTCGCCTTCTTTCTCTGGAAGGTAAGCGTCGCACAGAACGCCGATCGGAATGAACTCCGTGCGACCGTCACGACGCACGAGCAGTTGCTGTTCCGGTGCCAGCGACTGCACACGCTTCCCAAACCTGCTCCCGTAAAGTAGCTTTCCGAATATCTTGGGAATCTGCCGTTTGACGATGCCCGGTCCGTTGTCCTCGATTACGAGGCGGTAGCCGTCGCGCACCTCCTCTATCTCGACGAGTATGTTTGGCTGTATGCCTGCCTCCTCGCACGCGTCGAGCGAGTTGTCGACGCCTTCCTTTACGGCGGTTACCAACCCGCGTGCGGGCGAGTCGAAGCCGAGCATGTGCTTGTTCTTCTCGAAGAACTCGGCGACCGAGATGGAACGCTGTTCAGCGGCGAGTTCCTCGGCGATGTCGTCGGTAAGTTGAGATTGGAATGACACGTTGCGTCTACTTGGTGCCCGCCGCCTTATACCGTTTTGGTTGCTCGGCGTCCCTGTCTACCGTCCGCGGTTCTGTCTGCTCCTGTCACGTCTTTCGGTATCGCTGTCGCGGTCGAAGTCTCTGTCGGAGTCCTCACGTGTCTCACCGCGTCGCAGGTCTTTGTCGGTCGGACAGCCGTAATCTTCCTCTCCACGGCTGATGTTACGGCGGTCGACACATTCGTCGTCTTCCTCGGTTTCAGACACACGGAGGTCAACTTCGTGCTCCCCGTCGGGCAGACCGTCGAACGTCACCGAACCGTCCGTGACCGTCGAGGCATCGAGTTCGGAGTCGTCGGTGTCGACCGCGAGAACCTCTGTGCCGTCATCTAACCCTGTCTGCTCGACGGTAAGCGACTTCATATCGGCTGCGTCGTACACGAGGTCGGTTTCTTCGTTCTCGGTGTCGTAGACCACGTCGCGGAAGACGAAGGCGTCGAACTCGCCTTCGAGAGTTACGTCGTTCTCTCCGTCGGGTGCTACTGCGATGGCGTTGTCGGTGGCGTCCACGTCGGCGAGGCAGGTTAACGTGCCCGTGCCGTCGTCGAGACGTGCCTCGCTCTCACCGCTCGCTGAGAGCGCGATTAAGCCGTTCTGAAACTCGACTGTTTCGTTGTCGGGGAAGTCTCCGAAGGTTATGTCGTCGTCGTTCTCGAAGACCGTCAGCCCGGAGTCCGTGACGTACGCCGCACCGCCGTCGTCTCCCACACAGTCGAGGCTCGGTTCGGCGGTTCCGGCGGTGAACGACGATACCCCGAAGGCGAGCATACCACCGACTGCTACCAGTACGGCGGCGGCGACCACTGCTGTACGCCTTCTTCGGTTTCCTGATTCGGGCGGACTGTCTCGGTTCACTCGCGCACCTCCAGTTGGTGCTCACGGCTGACTGCGCGGAGGACTGTGTAATCGTCCTTTCGGAAACGAGATTCCAAGATATTGGGACGCGCGTTCGCGGAGGTAGTCTTTTGAGTCCCGGCGACCGAAGTATACGTATGAGCATAACCGCCGACGACTTCGAGAGATACATGCGGGAAGACGACGACGGAGAACCCCTCGGCGACGCGCTTGCCGAGCTTGCCGTCGACGTCGAAACGGATTCGGTCGCTGTTGTACGTGAGGTTCGTGAGGGAGAAGGAGAGGATGGATGAGAGCTTTCTTCGAACCGACTGAACTCCTCGAATAGACGGTGCCCCCTCCGTCCGAGGACGACACGTGCTCTTCATTCGCGCACCTCCAGTTGCGTTTCGCGGTCGAGCACCTGCAGGACGGGATAGTCGTCCTCGTCGGTGTCTTCGTCGTCTTCGCTGACGGTGTCCCACACGTCGGCGAAGTCAAAGTCGTCCATGTTGTCCTCGGCGTCGTCGCCCTGCATCTCGTCGGTGGTGAGTCCCTCGGCGTCGAACGTGCCGCCGTCACCACCCACGCCGTCGTCTTGCCCCGTCGATTCGGTGTCCCAGTACGACGCCAACACGTCACGCCTTAACCCGCCGACGAGTCCACCGACAGTATCGTCGCCTGAGACCTCGCCTGTGGCGTATGACTCTACCACCTCACCGGCGTCGATGAGTATACCCACGAGGCCACCGACAGTATCGTCGCCTGAGACTGTTCCGGTGGCGTACGACTCCTTAACTTTGCCGTCGACGGCACCGGCGAGCCCACCGACAAATTCATCTCCGGAGACTGTTCCGGTGGCGTACGACTCCTGAACAATCTCTCTATCGTGGCGACCAATTAGTCCACCAACAAACCGCTCTCCCATGACACGACACGCAGAGTACGAGTCGGTGACTTCGACATCGCGGCGGGCATCGCGTGGATTTGTTCCGACAAGTCCGCCGACCTTCTCGTCGCCGAAGACAAGACCGGTCGTGTGGGCGTCGTGTATATCGCCTTTGTTCCATCCGACGAGTCCGCCCGTGGAATCGTTGCCGACGACCGTCACGTCTTCGACGCCGACGTTTTCGATGATTCCGTCGCGCCCGACGTGCCCGAACAGCCCCAGTTCGTCGTCACTGCGGACGATGGTCAACCCCACGACCGTGTGTCCATCGCCGTCGAACTCGCCTTCGAACG
>JAQZDD010000193.1 GCA_028751055.1 Euryarchaeota archaeon Ods04
TCGACCTTCAGGCTCATACGTCCAACATCGCCTCGGCGGCTTCCGTCGCGGTCGAGAGAACGGGGTCGAAGGCGAAGAACAGGACGACTGTGCCGACGGCGGCGACGGCTATTGCGGCGTAGATGCCGACGGGCTTGCTCTCTATCGTCGGCGCGCCGTCGTTCGGTTCCTCTATCCACATCCACTTCAGGACACGCGTGTAGTAGTAGAGCGAGAGTGCGGAGTTGACCGCGCCGAGGAGTGCGAGCCACCAGAAGCCGCTGTTTATCGCGCCTGCGAAGACTGCGAGTTTGGAAAGGAAGCCGCCGCCCGTAGGCAGACCTGCGAGCGAGAACATGAATATCGCCATCGCCAAGCCGATAGCGGGCACCTGCTTCGCTATACCTGCGTAGTCCTGGAACTCGTAGCCGAAGCCCCAGTAGTCGTCGACGAGCGCGACGACCAAGAACGCACCAGTGTTCATGAAGGCGTAGACGAAGAGATGTGACATCCCTGCTCCGAGCGCGAAGGCGGAGTCGGCGTCCGCGCCCGTGAAGACAGCGAGCGCGATAAGGACGTAGCCGGCGTGTCCTATCGACGAGTAAGCCAACATTCTCTTTACGCTCGACTGTACGGCGGCGGCGAAGTTGCCGTACGTCATGGTTGCGACTGCGAGTATCTGGACAGCTAAGAGCCAGTCGAGCGTCGTCGGGAACGCGACCGTGAAGACGCGGAAAAGGAGGACGAAGCCTGCGATTTTGGACGCACTCGACAGGAACGCCGCGACGGGCGTCGGCGCGCCCGTGTAGGCGTCGGGTGCCCATACGTGGAACGGGAACGCCGCGACCTTGAAGCCGAAGGTGACGAGTATCAGGAGGACGCCCAGACCTGCCAGACCGAAGACCTCTGCGTCGGCACCCGAGAGAGAGTTGGCGACGCCGTGCAGGTCGAACGTACCCGTCGCGCCGTAGACGAGCGAGATGCCGTACAGCAGAACGGCACTTGTGAGCGCGCCGAGGAGGAAGTACTTCATCGCGCCCTCGATGCTCGCGTCGTTCTTCTTTGCGAAGGCGACGAGAGCGTACGACGGCAGAGCGGCGAGTTCGAGGGCGATGAACGCAGTCACCAGCGAACTCGACGACGCCATCAGGAGCATGCCCGTCGTCGCAAACAGGACAAGAACGACGAACTCGGTCAGGTTCTCCTTTCCTTCGGGGTAGAACCTGTCGATGTACTCTGTCGACGAGATGAGGACGAGCGCGGTGACTGCGAGTATCGCCGCGTTGAAGAAGAGCGCGAACGGGTCGACGACGAGCGTCTCGTGGAACAGCGTCGTGTCGGTTCCGACCGCGATATGGTAGACCGTCGCACCGAAAGCCGCCGCCACGCCGACGAATCCGAGAGCGAGCGCGACGGTGCTGCGTTTCTCGCGCGAGAACGTGTCGAGTACGAGTATCAGGAGCGCGACACCCGCGACGATGATTTCAGGCGCGAGCGGCAGCAGCGCGTCGGTCGTGAACATCTCGGACACCATCATGCGTCACCTCCTACGAGTTCGACGATTCCTGTCGACGACGTCTCTATCATGTCGTAGATGATGTCGGGCTGCACGCCAAGGACGACGATGACGGCGAGGAGGACGAGCATCGGAAACGCCTCCGAGAAAGACGCGTCGGAAACTGTCGCCCCTTCTGTCGTGCCGCCGTCCGCCGCGGCTTTCTTCTTCTTACCGACACGGAACTCGCCGAAAAGGACACGCTGCATCGCAAACAGCAGGTATCCCGCGACGAGGACGATGCCGAACATCGCCGCCGGTACGACGACGGTTGCGTAGGGAAGCGTCTCCGACGACATGCTGCCGATGAAGACGAAGAGTTCGGCGGGGAATCCCGACATCCCCGGAAGACCCATGTACGCGAAGGCGGACGCGACGAATATACCCGCGACGAGAGGCGTCTTCCGTATCATTCCGGAGAGTTCGCCGACCTCGCGCGTGCCGGTCGCGTGGTAGACGACGCCGACGACCATGAACATCAGTCCCGAAATCAGACCGTGCGAAACCATCTGGAACGTCGCTCCGCCGACCGAGTACTGCGTGTAAGCAACGAGACCGACGATGACGTAGCCCATGCTCGATATGGAGGAGTACGCAACGATACGTTTGAGGTCGGTCTGTGCCATGGCGAGGAACGCGCCGTAGATGACGCTTACGACGCCGACTACGGCGAGCGGCAGCGCGAACGCCGCGGCGGTTTCAGGCATCATCGTGAAGTTGAAACGCAGGAGTGCGTACGTACCCATCTTCAGCAGGACGCCCGCGAGTATGACGGAGACGGGCGTCGGTGCCTGTACATGAGCGTCAGGAAGCCAAGTATGGAAAGGCACGACGGGAACCTTGACGGCGAATCCGACGAAGAGTGCTGCGAATGCGGCGAAACGGAGTGCGTCCGCCGATACGCCGAACGCGCCCGTGAGTTCGCCCTCTGACAGCGCGGCGGTGAGCGACATCATGCTCGTGTCCGCCACGTTGGCGTTGAGGTAGAGCGCGACGACGCCGATGAACATGATGAGGGAGGCGATGTTGGTGTAGACGAAGAACTTCATCGCGGCGTACTTGCGTCGCGCGCCGCCCCAGTAGGCGATGAGGAAGTACATCGGGATAAGAACGGCTTCCCAGAAGACGTAGAAGACGAAGAAGTCGAAGGCGACGAAGACGCCTATGAGTGCTGTCTCCAAGAACAGGACGAGCGAGTAGAACGCGCCCTGACGGTCGTCAATGGTTGACCACGCTGACATTATAGCCGTGGTCGTCAGGAGCGTCGTCAGCAGGACGAGCGGCATCGAGATACCGTCGAGAGCGACGATGTACTCTACCTCGTAGCCGGCTATCTCGAACCACGGGACACGCTCCACCAACTGCGCCTGTTCGGGATTGATGAGCGCGTTCGCCGCACGTTCGAAAGGCACCTGCCAGACGTAGACGCTGACGCCGAGAGGAACGAGCGAACCGATGAAGGCGGCGTACTTCGTGTCCTCACCGTCGGAGAGTCGGTGCACCAGAAGCGTGAAAGCCGCGGCGACGAGCGGCAGTAAGACGAGTACAGTTATCCAACGCATCAGAACCACCCCCCGAACAGTCCGACGATTAAGGCGAGCAGAACGGTGCCCAGAATTATTATCGCGGCGTAATGCGCTACGACTCCCGTCTGCATCCGACGGAGTGCGTCGCCGCTACCGAGCGAAACCTTCGACGTTGCGTTGACGACGCCGTCGACGATGTCAAGGTCGAACAGGTTGAGAAACTTCGACAGCCTGTACGTCACGTCCTCGGCTAACCAGACCTGCGCGCCGTCGACGTAGTAA
>JAQZDD010000114.1 GCA_028751055.1 Euryarchaeota archaeon Ods04
CGAGAGCGACGTGGGCTGGGACAGGATAGAGTCGATAGAGGCTGTCGAACCGGAGTACGACTATGTCTACGACCTCGAAGTCGAGGGTACGCACAGCTACGTCAGCGAGGGCGTCGTCTCGCACAACTCTCAGTTGCTTCAGTACGCCCAGAAGATATCGCCGCGCGGCATCTACACGAGCGGCAAGGGTGCGACTTCGGCAGGTCTCTGCGTCTCAGGGGACACGGAAGTCCGCACCGAAGACGGTCTCCGAGAGATACGCGGTGTCGTTGAGGAGAAAATCCCCGAAACCGTCGACGTGGAGACGGTGGCGGACGCCGACGTGAGCGTTTACACGTACGACGCCGAGGAAGGACGGATACGGCTTGACGACGCCTCCGTCGTCTGGAGGATGCCCGAACGTGACTGCCGCGAGATAGAGACCGAGAGCGGCGATACTCTGGAGGCGTCCGTAAACACACCTGTTCTCACCTGCGACGACGAGGGCGTTCTGTGGAAGCCGGTGGGCGACGTGCAGGCGGGCGACTTGGTCGCTTCGCCCGAGCATGCGACAGACGGCGGTGCCGTAGCGGGCGCACGAAGCGACGAACCGCGGAGCGTGCCGGACGTGGCGGATTCGCCGCTCAGGTGGGAACGCGTCGTCCGCACCGAAGACACCGGCGCGAAAGAGGTCTTCGACCTGACGGTGCCCGAGACGCACAACTTCGTCGCCGACGGCGTCGTGACGCACAACACCGCGGCGGCGGTACAGGACGACTTCGGCGACGGAAAGTGGACGCTAGAAGCCGGCGCGTTGGTGCTCGCCGACAAGGGCATCGCCTGCGTCGACGAAGTGGATAAGATGAGGTGTGTCACGGGCGATACGCTCGTCAGTCTCGGCGACGGAAGCCTGAAACGGATACGCGAAGTCGCGCGTGATGCAGCGGAAGAGGCGGATGCTGGTACCGATGTAGAATCCGAGGAGCTACCAAACGGACGCACTCTCAGAAGCACGGGAGCAGACGGGATAACCACCGTACGGACGATGACCGATGACGGCAATATCGTGCGCAGACCTGTAACCGCCGTCCATGAGTACGACGCGCCGGACGAACTCGTCAGTGTCGAACTCGAAACTGGCGAACGCCTAACGACGACAGCCGACCACCCGTTCTTCGTGCTCGAAGAAGGAGACCGCTCCAAGAAACCGGCTCAGTCGCTCAAAGAAGGCGACTGGACGTACGCGTCCCCCTCAGCACCGTCTCGTGTGACGGACGGCGGAGCTGCAGAGTCAAGTAAGTCAACGACTGATAGGTCTGTCGAAACAGTAGAAATCCGTTCCGTTGAAACGGTTATTTCCGACGAAGAGAAGGATGCCGACAAGGTCTACGACCTAACGGTCGAAGGAACGCACAACTTCGTCGCAAACGGTGCCGTCGTCCATAACTCGGAAGACAGGAGCGCGCTCCACGAAGCTCTCGAACAGCAGCAGGTATCCATAGCGAAGGCAGGCATAAACGCGACGCTCAAGTCACGGTGCTCGCTCTTGGGCGCGGCGAACCCCAAGTACGGCAGGTTCGACCAGTACGAAGGTATCGCGGAGCAGATAGACCTGGAACCCGCGCTCATCTCTCGTTTCGACTTAATCTTCACCGTCACCGACAACCCCGACGAGGAGAAGGACTCGAACTTAGCGCAGCATATCCTGCAGACCAACTACGCGGGCGAAATCGCGGCTTCGGGCGAGGACCCCGGCGACGAGACACACGACATAGAGCCAGACATCGAACCCGAACTCCTGCGCAAGTACATCGCGTACGCGCGCCGCGAATGCAGACCTACGATGACCGACGACGCACGACAGCGCATAGAGGACTTCTACGTCGACCTACGCGCTCAGGGCGGCGAAGGCGACGCCGTGCCCGTGACGGCGCGCAAACTAGAAGCCCTCGTCCGTCTCGCCGAAGCGAGCGCGCGTATGCGTATCAGCGACAAGGTCGAGGTGAGCGACGCCGAGCGCGCAATCGACGTGACAACGGCGTCTCTCGACCAAGTTGGGCGCGACCCCGAGACGGGCGAGTTCGACATCGACGTAATCGAGTCGGGTACTTCCCAGAGCCAGCGCGACCGTATCAAGGGGATAAAGGAGATAATCGAGGCTATCAGCGACGAATCCGACGACGGAAAGGCTCCGATGGACGATATACTCGAAATGGCGGAGGAGAACGGTATCGAACAGGAGAAGGCGCACGACGAAATCGACTCGCTCAGGAGACGCGGCGAACTCATAGAGCCTGAGCAGAACCATTTCAGGCTGGTGTGAGCGTAAGTATCAGTCGTCCGTGAACCTTGGGTCGTACGTGTGTACCTCCCTGTTTCTGCGCATCCACCGCGGTCTCACCGCAGGTCCATGTGCCTCGTACGGCGACGACCAGTAGACGAAGACGGTTCCTAGCTGTGCGATGGCGACGACACCGAGCCACCAGTTTATCCAGAAAGCTACGCCGACTAAAATAAACAGGAAGATGCCTTCGGCTACGTACGGAACCTGACGACCTGTTCCCGAACCCAAGAGCCTGAACGGTGTTCTCAGCACCATCTCCACGAACTTGACGGGGAGGACGAAGACGGCGTAAAGGAGCGTCAGCGGCAGATGTATGGTCTCGACCTCGTCGGCTTGTTCAAGATGTTTCTCGAACGCCGATAGTGCCTCGTCCTTGGTTTCGAACCAGCAAGCCTCCTTTGAAGCCGCGCCGTCGGGTGCGACGTAGACGTGTTTGTCGCGGCAGTAGACCGCCCAACGCCGCTCCTCTCCCATAGGTTCGCTCTCCTGGTAGGTCAGATGCCAGAATCCGTCGATACGTCTCTCGACCTGCGACGAACTCCAGCCTGCGTTGGAAGACTTGGTTTTTCCTGCCGTCGCGGTGTCGTCTGCCGTCTCCGTGTCGTCGTCATCCGCCGACCTGCTTTCTTCCTTCTCTTTCTTCTCCTTCAGCCTCTCCTTCCTGTGTTTCAGAAACCGCGAGAATCCTATGTTCGCCTCCATCGACGTGTTGAAGTACGTAGGTTCGCGCGTTATCCTGCCCTCGGGGTCGATGTACGCGTCCTCGTCGTCGTGTGTCACGTAGAAGTCACGGTCGGGCGTTCTGCGCATCTCCCAGCCGAACTTGAAGCTCTTCTCCGTCTCGTACTCCTGCTCCTCCACCTCCGTCCGGCTTCCCTTCCTGCCTTCTTCTGACGGATACGCGTATCTCTCCATCAGCATCTCGTACGCCTCTTGGACGCGTTCGAACTCCTCCTTCGAGCCACCTGCCGCGCCACCGTCCGGATGCACCTCGTCGACTGCGCGTGCGTACGCCTTGCGTATCTCGTCTACTTCCGCGCCCTCGTCGACGCCGAGAACCTCGTACTCGTCCATCGTTCCTCAGACTACCCCCGTCTCCTCAACTGCGTTCTCTGCGGCGTCGCGCGTTATGCCTGTCAGCACGGTGTACCGTTCAGGTCTTATCTCCTCTGTGCGCACCAACGCTTCTACGACCTCCTCGCGCGAGAAGCCGAGACCTTCCGCGGTCGTCGGCGCGCCTATCGATTCGAGCGCGTCGCGTATCCTGTGCCAGTCGCCGCCGTGTAGGTACATCGTAATGATAGAGCCGACGCCGCACTGTTCGCCGTGGAGGGCGCGTTCGTCGTCCATACGGTCGAGGGCGTGCGAGAACTTGTGCTCGCCGCCGCTCGCTGGGCGCGAAGAACCCGCGATGCTCATAGCGACGCCCGACGAGACGAGAGCCTTGACGACGACCCACGCGCTCTCCTCGAAACCCGGACGTATCGAACCGGCGTTCTCGACGAGTATCTCGGCGGTCATCTCGCTCAGCGCGCCCGCGTACCTGCTGTAGTATGCGTTCCGCAGACGGTAGGCGAGACGCCAGTCGAGTACGGCGGTGTAGTTCGAGATTATGTCTGCGCATCCGCTCGCTGTTAGACGGAAAGGTGCGTCCGCCAGCACGCCCGTGTCCGCGACGACGCCCAACGGCGCGCTCGCCTCTACCGAATGGCGAGTATCGCCGTCCGGAACCGACGCACGTGACGAAGTGATGCCGTCGTGCGACGCCGCCGTTGGGACGCTGACGTAAGGCGCGTCGACCTCGTCGGCGGCGACCTTCGCCGTGTCGATGGGTACGCCACCGCCAACACCGAGCAGAACGTCTGCGTCGGCTTCACGTGCGGCTTTAACGGCGTCGTCGACTGCGGCGAAGCCAGCCTTCTCTACGACGACAGTATCGACATCCAGACCGGCGTCGGCGACGTAGTCGGCGACGGTATCGCCCGCTACACGCCGTGTCGTAGGCGAGGTGACGACCAACGCGCTCTCGAAGCCTAACCGTGTCTCCAGAACGTCGGGAACCTCCCTGAGAACGTCGTGTCCGACGACGACGTTACGGGGCAGGTTTATCCATTTCGACTTTCGGAAGCCCTCTGTCATTTCGTTGACAAACGGAGGTATCAGGTTTAAGGATACCGTCTCTCGTCGGACCGTATGGGATGTGGTGTGACATAGGGCTGGGGTGGTATCCCACCCCTCTCTCGCTCTCATCAATTCCTCTTACTCTCATTTTCTCCTCCTCGCCCCTCTTTTCTCCTCCTCGCCCCTCTTTTCTCCTCCTCGCCCCTCTTTTCTCCTCCTCGCTCTTCTTCTTATTCCTACCTCTTCCTTTCGCTCTCTTTCCTCTCCTTTTTCCATCTTTCTTCCTCTTTCCTCTCTCCTCCTTATCTGAACACCGTGTCGGAAGAGTCGGAAACAAC
>JAQZDD010000110.1 GCA_028751055.1 Euryarchaeota archaeon Ods04
AAAAGAGGTGGTTCTCGTGGGAGCGGGCGGAGCGGCGCGTGCTATCGCCTTCGCACTCGTCGAAGAGGGCGCGACGGTCGTCATCGTCAACAGGACTGTGGAGCGCGCCGAGAAGCTTGCCGACGAGGTGAACGAGGCTGTCGGAGAAGGCGGCACAAAGGACACGGAAGAAGCAGGGGCAGAAGACGCCGACGAATCCGACGACGAGACTGACGACATCGAAGACGGAACGACGAAGGAGGAGCCAGCGACGGCACGTCCGCTCGACGCGCTCGAAGATGTAGTGCCCGACGCTGACATCGTGGTGAACGCAACGACGGTAGGCATGGAAGAGGACGTTTCGCCCGTTCCCGCCGACGCTCTCCGTCCGCACCATGTCGTCTTCGACGCTGTCTACACGCCTCTGGAGACACGTCTTCTACGTGACGCCGCCGATGTCGGCGCGACGACCGTAGACGGCGCGTGGATGCTCGTCTATCAGGGCGCGGAGGCTTTCGAGATATGGACCGGAGAGACTGCACCCGTAGAGAAGATGAACGCCGCGCTCAGGGAGGAGCTATGACGCCGGACGCCGACGAGGAAGAACTCGAACTCTTCGCCGAACGTACCTACCGTCTCATCGTCCGTCTCGAAGACCTGAGCGTCGATGCGGTTGAGAACGCCGTACGTGAAGCGTTCGACGCCGAGTTCGAGGAGGTGGACGTGTCGGAGTTCGCGGCGGGCGCGACGCATTCGGAGTTCGAAGGTACTCACGAAGGGAACGACGTGACGGGCACCGTTTCGGAGGACGTGAACGGCACAACGGTCCTGACGTTACTCGACATAGTCTACGTCGACGGTGCCGCCGACCTCCTCGATGCCCTGAACGACCTACTGCGTGACGAGACTCTCGGGCGCGCGGCGCGGCGTCTGCGCGAACACGACGCCGACGAAAACCCCTTGGAGAAGGTTCTGTGACGACGTTATGACGCTCGAACGTTACGCGGAACTCGTCGACGACTACGAAGCCTTCGTCGAGGCTTGCGAACGTCCGCTGCCGCTCACAGCGCGCGTAAACCGTGTCAAGTCTTCCTTCGACGAGGTGCGCGAAAGCCTCGAAGGCGTGGGCTTCGGCGTCGAACGTCTCGACTGGTACGACGACGGATTCCGCTTGGACGTTCCGGAGGACGACGAGAACGGCGAGGAAGCCAAGATAGGCAACACCCTCGCGCACTACCTCGGCTGGATACACGTACAGGAGGAGGTCAGCATGCTTCCGCCCGTCGTTCTCGAAACCGGCGCGTCGGAGGACGGAGAAGACACCGACGACCGTCTCGTCCTCGATGTATGCGCCGCGCCGGGAAGCAAGACGACTCAGATAGCGCAGTACGCGGCGTGTGTTCTTGCGAACGACGACAACATCGGACGTATATCGGCGTTGCGCAACAACACCGACCGTCTCGGTCTGACAAACGTCGCTGTCACGAGCCACGACGGCAGAAGGCTTCCGGGATTCGACGCTCTCGGTATAGACGCCGCCGTCGTCGACGTGCCCTGCACCTCCGAAGCGACCGTCCGGAAAAATCCCGAGTACCGCGACGGAGTGTCACAGAACCAACGCGAGTCGCTGGTTCCCGTCCAGAAGGGGATACTCTCGCGCACGCTCGACGTGGTGCGCGACGGCGGACGTGTCGTCTACTCGACCTGCACGTTCGCGCCCGAGGAGAACGAGGCTGTCGTCGACCATGTGCTCAGAAAAGGCAAGGCGAGCGTTCTGAACTTCGATGTCGGACTCGAATCTTCGCCCGGCGTCACAGAGTGGCAGGACGACGAGTACGTTTCGGAGGTCGAGAAGACGCGGCGGTTCTACCCACACCAGAACGACACGGGTGGCTTCTACGTCGCGCTCTTGGAAGCCTGAGCTTCCTATCTATCTTCGTCAGCCGTCGTCTATCTCGACCGTCATCATGTCGTCGGCGACCGTAACCGTGCCGTCGAAGCTTTCCGCGACCGTCTCAGCCATCTCTTCCTCCTTTCCGCGCGTCTGCGGGTACAGATGTGTCAGGTAGACACGGTTCACCGAACAGTCCTCGACAACCTCGGCGAGTTCGGACGGATGCGTGTGGTTGCTCATGTTCATCCCGTCAGGGAAGGAGCACTCGTGCACGAGAACGTCGCATCCATCCGCGAACTCCGCGAGTTCGGGAACGGGTTCGGTGTCGCCCGAGTAGACGAAGGAGTCGTCGACACGGTACGCCGTCGAAGGTACGCTGTGCTCAGTCGGGAACGTATCTATCTTTCTTCCGGCGACCTCGAAGGAGTCGCCGGGTTCGAACTCCTCGACTTCTACCGTCGTCTTCTCCTTCAGGTATCCGTAGGCGTCCATCAGACCGCCGACCGTGTCGTCGGTTCCCGGCGGTCCGTGGACGCGCACCGACTCGCGTCCCAAGAGCCAGTCAGCCTTGACGACAGCGGGCAGGTCGTTGACGTGGTCTAAGTGGGCGTGCGTAAGAAGAAAGTCGCCCACGTCGTCGACACGCGCGCACCTGTTCAGGTTGTGCATGACGCCGACGCCGCAGTCGAGGACGATAGGCTCCGTTTCGTCGCCGCTCTCGCTGTCCTCGACGAGCAAGCCGCTCTGGACACGTTCCGACGGTATCGCGCTCCCCGTGCCCAAGAACGTCAGAAACACTTCTCAGAACACCTGACCCTCGTTGTGCACCACCATTCCCTCGTCGGTTATCTCTATCGGTCGGAACGAAGTGTCGTGGTCTGTGAAACGCATCTTACGGATATGTATCGACCTGTCCATCTGGTTCTCCTTCTGCTCGAAGCCGAGGACGACTAAGCTGTCGCCCACGTGCTCCTCGACGCCGTACCGTGTGAGTCTGTCATCCCACATCTCGGTCACGAGGAGTGCCGTCATGTCGTTCTCGCGCAGACGTCGTATGAACCGGAGCATGCTCCGCCTCACGTCGTTTATCGAATCCTCCGCGATACCCAAGCCTGCGACCGAGTCGATGATGAGCCTGTCGGCGTCGGTCGGCGCGAGAAGAGTGTCTATCGACCTCGTCAGGTCGTCGAAGTCGACGAGTCCCTGCCCTGTCCTGTCCTTCAGCGCGTCGTAGTCGTACAGGTTGACCAGACCTTTCTCGACCGCCTCGTCGAGCGGTATGTCGTACTGTTCCGCGACACGCACCAACGTATCCGACTCCGCCATGTCGTTTACCGTGAGGTAGACTGTTGTTTCGCCTCTGCGTCCACCCTCTACCGCGAACTGCATCGCGAACAACGTCTTGCCGCTACCCGCGTCCCCCGTGAGGAAGTTCACGGAGTTCTGCGGGAACCCACCCTTCGACATCTCGTCGAAGCCTGCTATTCCGGTTGAAGCCCTTCCATCCATATCCGTCTATCAGTTGCCGATTACTTAAAACGTTCGTGCATCCGCGCGCGTCTCCGGTACAGTCGAGTCAAGGACGCCCGAACTCCTCGCCGTCATCAAGCGACTCGACGAAGCCGACGAACAGGTCGCGCGCCGCCTCTAGGTCGTTCATGTCGACGAGTTCGGACGTGGTGTGCATGTTACGGTTGGGCACGCCGACGGAGACGGTTGGGATGCCGCCGCGTGCGGTGTAGAAGGCGTCGGCGTCGGTCGCTCCGCGCGACATTATCGCCTCGTCTTGTGTGTCGATACCGCGTTCGTCGGCGACCTCGCGGAGACGGCGCAGGACGACAGGATGGTTCTCCTTTCCATGTTTGAGCGTAGGTCCCTCACCGAGTTCGACGTTTCCGTGCTGTGTCTCGGTCACGTCGGGTACGTCCGTAGCGAAGGTCACGTCGACGACGAGCGCGACGTCGGGCTTGAGAGAGTAGCCCGCCATCCGCGCTCCCCTAAGACCGAGTTCCTCCTGCACTGTCGCCGTCGCATGCAACGTAACGTCGAGTTCGTCGGTGCCGACGGAGCGCAGAGTCTCCGCCGCAATCCACGCGCCGATACGGTTGTCGAGTCCGCGTCCCGCGACCACGTCGCCCAAGAGACGCTCGAAGCCTGCGTCGTACGTCGCCGTCGTGCCGACGTGCACGCCCGCCTCGCGTGCCTCGTCGTCGTCCTCCGCGCCGATGTCGACGTATATCTCGTGCATCTTGGGTATCTTCTCCTTCTCCTCGTCCTCCTGCAGATGGACTGGCTTGCGCGCCACCACACCCGACACGTCGCCGTCGTCGCCGTGTATACGGACACGCTGTCCCTGCGCTACACCGGGGTCGATTCCGCCGACCTTCTTGAGGTAGACGTAGCCGTCCTCTGTCACGTGGTTGACCATCAGCGCGATTTCGTCTAGGTGTCCCGTGACGACGACCGATGTTTCGGCTTCGGGGTTGACGGTCGCCGTCGTGTTTCCGTAGGCGTCCGTCTCGACTTCGTCGGCGACGGTTTCGACACGACCGCGCCAGTTTTCGAGGTTTTCGTCCTCGAAGCCCGAGGGCGAAGGCGTCTCGACGAGCGTGCGCAGAAATTCGAGCGGTTCTTCTTCCATACGCGTACTTGACGCGCCCTCGACTAAAGCGTGAGGATGCCCGCGAAGACCGCCGCGCCGAACGTCACGAAGGCGAGCGTCCCTGCGAGTATCGGCGCGACTATCCACGTAACGACTATCCTGCGCGACGTGTCGAGGTTGTACATGTCGAGGTCGTCCTGTCTTATCCGCTCACGGTCTTCCTCGGGAAGTTCGCCGACGCCGACGTTCCTACGCATCGGTACGCGTTTCGTGGCGCGCCCCCATCCTAAGCCGATGACCGCCGTCGTCGCAACGATAGCGAGACTCGCTGGTATGCCTGCCCAGCTAAGAAGCGTGATTATTGTCGCCGAGATAACCTCTACGATGAGAGCGGTTTCGAGCGACATGTCGGTTATCTTGTTACCGATGGTGTCCATCGTACGTGGACCTATGAAGAAGGCACCAGCGCCGATAGCCGCTCCGGCAAGGACGACTGCGGGGAGCATCGCAACGGCGTCGCTACCCACGAGA
>JAQZDD010000191.1 GCA_028751055.1 Euryarchaeota archaeon Ods04
AACCATCGCTCCGCGCCAGACGACGGGGCTGTCGTCGCCCGCGACGTAACCCATCGACATGACCTTGACGTCGTGCTTCCACGCGGGTATTATCTCCTCTTCCTTTGTGACACGTGGCGGCTCCGCCTGTCCGAACATACGTGGTATGTTGGGTCCGTAGATGTCGGCGTCCAAGACCCCTACCTTGTGGTTCTTTGCAAGGGCGCACGCCAGGTTGACCGCCACGGTCGACTTGCCTACGCCGCCCTTGCCCGACGACACAGCGATGACCTTGTCGACGTCGGGTAGCATCTCGCTATCCGCGTCCTCGCCGTGTGTCACCCAGTTGAGTTCGATGTCGCTCTCAACGTCGTCGAGCGCGGAATGGACAGCGTCTCTCAGGTCGCCCTCCATCGACGGGTTGGGTAGGTCCATCTGTACCGTGATGGTGTCCTCCTCTTCGTCTACGTTTATCTCCTTGACCATCTCCAACGAGACTACGTTCTCGCCCAGTTCGGGGTCCTCGACCTGTCTGAGCCTGTCGAAAACGTCTTCCTCGGTAAGCGTCATACACGAGATAACGTCGCGCCGGATATAACGCTGGTGTTCGCGCTCAGTACTTCGGCTCTCTCCTTTCGGCGCGCTTCAGAGCACGCTCCACGACGGCGTGCACGTCGCCCTCGTACACGTCGCCGTGTCCGGCGTACATCGCCTCGACTGTTTCGGGAAGGGCGTCCAAGAGACGCTGTACGCTCTCGATGAGTTCCTCGCGCGACTGTCCGGGCATGTCCGTCCTGCCGAAGCTACCGTCGTCGAAGGCGTCGTCGTTGTAGACGACCACGTCGCCCGTGAAGACGCTGTGTTCGCCCACGAGCGAGACATGGTCGTCGGCATGCCCCGGCGTGTAGACGACCTCGCAGTCCTCGTCGCCTATATCGATTTTTTCGCCCTCCTCCAACGGTTCGTCGCGTCGCGGATGGTCTGCGTAAGCGTACAGAGGCGCGTCGAAAGCATCGAGGACCGCATCAAGGCTCCCGACGTGGTCGCCGTGCTGGTGTGTCAGAACGACGGCGTCAAGTTCGTCGACGTGTTCGCGTATGTACCTGACAGTCTCGTCGGCGTCCGCGCTTCCGGCGTCCACGAGCACGTTTCTGTCGCCGACCGCGAGCCATGCGTTCGACGTGAACGTCTCAGACCAGTCGGTTACGTTGTGTACTTCCATGGTCTTAGTTGTCGCCCAACGACGTAAAACGTGGTGTCGCTGAACTGAACGGTACGGTCTGACAAGAAGGACAAGAGATACGTCGCACGCGCACCCAAGTCATCCAATGCCGCCGGACGAAGAAAACGACTCCGAAACCGACGCCCCGACGACCGTCGACGTTCTCAAGTACGGCAGGGGCGAAACTGCGAAGTACGTCACGGTGCCGTCGGACACCGGTACGCTCGTGGTCGCGGCGCACCGCAGGGACGCGAGCAGGAGCCGTCTCATCAGGGTGCTCATAACCGCCGCGCTCGCGCTCGTTGTGGCTATCGCCGTGACGCTCGCCTTCGACAACGTCGCGCTCGGCTTCGCGGGTGCGGGCGTCGTCGTCGGTCTGGGTGCCGTTCAGGAGTACCTGCGTGTCCCGCCCGTCCCCGACCTCGTCGACGAAGCCGTGCACGCCGACACAGCCGACGAAGCTTACAGCGTTGAGTTTCATGTTGACGAGCCTATCAAGGGCGGTTCCGATACGCCGGATACGCCGGAGACGCCCGGTAGAGGATAGCGCGCATGGACTACCGAACACCGCTGTGCACCGACCTGTTTAAACGGTTCGCGCCACGACGGTGCATAACATGGAAGACGAAACCACGGTCTGGCTCGTCGAGCGCGCCTACTCCGAGGAGGTGCAGAACATGCTTGAACTCGTCTACGCGACACCCGACGGCGGGCGCAAGCTACACCTGCAGAAGATGCTTTCGACACCTGCGCAGGCGGACACGATAACCGCGGCGCGCGACGTACCTGACGAGAAGTTGGAGCCGGTGCGTGACGAGAAGGACGCCGAGAGGTACGCGCGCGAGGTGGATAGGATGCGCGAGAAGTACGAGCCGAACGAGACTGTGTAGCTTTTCAGTCCTGTCTCTCCTTTATCCGGTCTAGCTCGCGCGCGAACTCGTCGGGGTCGTCGAACTCCTTGTAGACAGAGACGAAACGCAGGTAGGCGACCTCGTCCACCTCGCGCAGACGCTCCGAGACCTTCTCACCTATCTGGCGCGTCTCGACCACCTCGCCGCCGTTCGAGAGCACGTCGTCCTCGACCTCGTCGGCGATAGCGCGTGCCTCGTCCTCGCTCACGGGGCGTTTCTCGACCGCGCGCAGGACGCCGCCCAGAAGCTTGTCGTGGTCGAAAGGCTCTATCTCGCCGTCGCGTTTCCGTACCTGCGTGCCGTCCCACTCTGTGCGCTCGTACGTCGTGAAACGTGTCGAGCAGTCGGGGCACTCGCGCCGTCGTCTCACCGCCGTTCCGCCCTCCGTCGGACGCGAGTCGACGACTTTGGTTCTCTCCGTGTCACAGCTAGGGCATTCCATCGTCTGTCACCTCTTCTCCTTGTTCATGTTACATCCACTATATCTTGAGTCCATACCTGTCCTATATCTTGAGTCTGTATCAGCCATGTCGTACCCACTATATCTTGAGTACATATCAGTCTTGCCCAACGGAATGTGGCTTCTGAGAGTTTCCATGCTCAACCAAAGGATTATACAAGGCTGGTACTAAGTCAAAACATGCCTAAGATAGAGATGGACGCTGAGACCATCGAACGTATCGACAGACATCTTGAAGAAGGTGAGACGCGGCAGGAGTTCATACAGGAACTGCTCAGCATCTACGAGAGCGAGGGTGCTTTCCTGCAGGAGTCGGAGTAGACTCAGACTATCAGCACGGATTTCTTTTCTGTTCCCTCTCGCCCTAGCAAAAAGAAAGAATAGCTACCGGACTACCCGCTCAGAAAACGAGGTAGTCACGCGGCTCGTCGGGGTCCTGCTCCGATATCCACTTTGTCTCCGTCATCTCGTCTATCACCCACTCGCCGTTGAACCTGCCCACACCCGACTGCTTCACGCCGCCGAACGGCATGTGCGGCTCGTCGTGTATCGGCTGGTCGTTTATGTGTACCATGCCCGCCTCAATACGGTCGGCGAGGTCGCGTGCGCGGTCCATGTCCCTGCAGAAGACCGCGCTCGAAAGCCCGTACTCGGTGTCGTTTGCTATCTCGATAGCCTCGTCGTCGTCCGAGAACGGTATGATGGGCGCGACCGGACCGAAGTGTTCGTTGCACGACGCCGACATATCGTTCGTGGCGTCCGACAGGACGGTCGGTTCGAGGAAG
>JAQZDD010000369.1 GCA_028751055.1 Euryarchaeota archaeon Ods04
CTGGAGGCACTCGCTGAAGACGGCGAGTACGTCGAACTGCCGTACACCGTAAAGGGGCTGGACTTCTCGTTCTCGGGCGTCGTGAGCGCGGCGCAGGACAAGTACGACGAAGGCGTGCCGCTTGAAGACCTCGCCTACTCGTTACAGGAACACGTCTTCGGCGCGCTCGTCGAGGTTTCGGAACGTGCTCTCGCCCTGACGCGTAAGGACGAACTCGTCGTCGGCGGAGGTGTGTCGCGCAACGAACGTCTGCGCTCGATGCTCTCCGAGATGTGCGAGGCACGCGGCGCGGAGTTCCACGCGCCCGAACTGCGTTTCCTGAGCGACAACGCGGCGATGATAGCCGTCGCGGGATGGATGGCGTACGAGGCAGGCGAAACCGTTCCTGTCGAAGAAAGCGACGTACGCCCGAACTGGCGTCCCGACGAGGTCGACGTGACGTGGCGCGACAGCACGGACGTGCCGTCTCGTGAACGCGACAAGGACGGTATGGTGCAGGGCGCGGAGGCGACTGTACGTTTCGACGGAGACCGTTTTGTCAAGGAGAGAAAGCCGAAGCCGTACCGCGACGAACGCCTCGACGAACGTCTGCGCGCGAGACGTACGCGCAGAGAGGCGCGCGCGCTCCACGACGCGCGGAAGGCAGGCGTACCGACGCCGCCGGTTCTCGACGTCGACACCCACGAGGCGACGCTGACAGTCGAACGCCTCGGCGAAGACCTGAGCGACGGAATCACGACGGATGAGGCGCGGCGCGTCGGTGAACATCTCGCGCACCTGCACGACGAAGGTGTGGCGCACGGCGACCCAACGACGCGTAACGCCGTGCGCGAAAGAGAGGGCGGAGACGAAGAACGCGTCTTCTTGGTCGACTTCGGTCTGTCTTACTCGACGCACCATGTCGAGGACTTCGGCATGGACCTCCACGTCTTCAGGAGCGCGGTGCGCGGCACTACCGAAAACGACGACGAGGTTCTGGAGGCTTTCGACGACGGATACGTCTGGGAACGTGCCGACGACGTGCGCGCGCGTCTTGAGGAGATAGAAGGACGCGGAAGGTACAGATAACGCGCGGATGAGTCGACAAAACAGACAGAAACACAGAAAGACGGAAAGACGGAGATAAAAGCCTGCGCGACGTAACACCATACGATGAATACTACGAGACGCGGCTTCCTGTCTCTTGCCGCCCTGCCTGCCGTTGCCGCATCGACGGGATGCCTCGAAGGCGGTGGCGCGGGCAGAGGCGTCGCCGGCACGCTCGTCATATACGCCGTACCGCCTCCCCAAGACGTGGAGGGCGGCGAGGTCGTCGAAGCCGTGCCGCTCGACGACCCTCGTCTTGACGTGCGTGCGGTACGTGTCACGGTACAGACCGCGCCAGTCTACAAGGGACGTGACATGGACGAGGGCTTGGACGCAACGAGCACGGCTATCGAATCACGCGAAGATTTCGAAGCGGTGCGCGAAGCACTTGACTCGACGCCTTCGACCGAACCGGAAGAGCCGTATCCCGTCGGCGGCACGGTCATCGAGTTCGAAGACAACTACTTTCTGCTCGTGCTCGAAGAGGCGTGAGGCGCGTCTGAATAAAAGACCATATTAGACGGCAAGGAATATTCCCGCTAATGAGAGTAGCCGTACCCAACAAAGGACGCCTCCACGACCCTACTGTCGAACTCTTAGAGAAGGCGGGTCTGGAGATACTCAACGGCGCGGACAGGAAGCTATACGCCCGCACCGTCGACCC
>JAQZDD010000400.1 GCA_028751055.1 Euryarchaeota archaeon Ods04
GGTGCTGACACGCTCGACGCGCTCCGTTCGTTCTTCCCCGACGCGCGGACGGTAAACTTCGAGGGCGGCGACAGACAGGTCTTCGCGGGCGGTCTCGTCGGCTTCTTGGCTTACGACGTCGTCGGCGACCTATGGTTAGACGAACCCGTCGAGAGCGGAACCGACGACGCCGTCTTCGTGCTCTCGACACGGAATCTTGTCTACGACCACGAGAAGGACACGGCGGAACTCGTCTTTACGCCCGTCCTGACCGACGACGACGACGCGGGCGACGTGTACGACGCCGCTGTGCGAGACGCACGCGAAGCCGTCGAAGCTCTGCGCGAACACGAGGAGCGCGAACCAGAGGGCTTCGAGATACTCGGCTCCGAAGCGGGCGAGCGAGACGAGTATGAGGAGGCTGTCGAACGCGCACGCGAACACGTCTACGACGGCGATATCTATCAAGCGGTTCTGTCGCGCAAGAGACGTTACCGCGTCCGCGGCGACACGCGCGACTTCTACGCCCGTCTCCGCGAAATCAACCCGTCGCCGTACATGTACCTCGTCGAGTTCGACGGCTTCGGAGTCGTAGGTTCGAGTCCCGAGACGCTCGTGAGCGTACACGACGGACGTGTCACGACAAACCCTATCGCAGGGACGTGTCCGCGTGGCGAGACACCCGTAGAGGACAGACGCCTCGCAGGCGAGATGCTGAGCGACGAGAAGGAGTTGGCGGAGCACGTCATGCTCGTCGACTTGGGGCGCAACGATGTGCGCAGAGTCGGAAAGGGCGGTAGCGTCGAGGTCGATGACTTCATGAGCGTCGTTCAGTACTCGCACGTACAGCACATAGAGTCGACAGTCTCCGCAGAACTCCGCGAAGACGAGGACTCATTCGACGCTACGCGCTCAGTCTTTCCTGCTGGGACGCTGTCGGGCGCGCCGAAGATACGTGCGATGGAGATAATCGAAGAACTCGAAAACGAACCGCGTGGCGCGTACGGCGGAGGCGTAGGCTACTACTCGTGGAACGGCGACTCCGACTTCGCTATCACGATACGGACGGCGACGTTCGACGAGCGCGACGACGGAACGCAGGAGGTCGTCGTTCAGGCTGGCGCGGGTATCGTAGCTGATTCGGTGCCGTCACGCGAGTTCGACGAAACGGAGAGCAAGACGGACGCGCTCGTGACCGCGCTTGAATCCTTGGAGGGCGAACAGGAGGTGGGGAGATGACGGACGAAAACGAAGCCACCGTCCTGTTCGTCGACAACTTCGACTCTTTCACGTGGAACTTGGTCGACTACACGGGCGTCGAGGGCGTCAAGACGGTCGTCGAGAACAACCGCGTCTCGCTCGACAGGGTCGAAGAAATCGCGCCCGACGGTATCGTAGTCTCGCCCGGTCCTGGACATCCCGCGAAAGAGCGCGACATCGGCAACGTCCTGCGTATCCTACGCGAGTTCGCCGACACGCCGACGCTCGGTGTCTGCCTCGGTCACCAAGCGATGGCACAGGCGTACGGCGGCGAGGTCGGACGCGCACCCGAACCCGTACACGGAAAGACGACACGTCTTCGCCACGAC
>JAQZDD010000239.1 GCA_028751055.1 Euryarchaeota archaeon Ods04
GTCGAGGAGCGCGACTTCGGCTCCTACTCTTCGCTCTACTTCTATGACCACGACGGTCACTGCGTCGAGATAGGCGAGTCGGACGCCTCGGGTGAGGGAATCGTCGGCGTCTTCGAGATAGTCTTCGAGGTCGAGGACTTAGAACGCGCCACAGAGTTCTATACGTCGCTCGGCGCGTCGGTAAGCAGCCATGGCGACGACCGTGAGCGCGTAAGACTCGACGCGGGCGGCTTCGACATCGAACTCTGGGAGCCACAACTCGGCATCGCCGACGGACAGGGCGGCGTGCACATGGACGTGGGCTTCGAGGTCGACGACGTAGCCGAAGCCGTGGACGCAGTAGAGGACGACGCACTCGCGTCGGAGACGACGCGGAACGGCATACGTCTACGCGACCCCGACGGACACTACGTTACCGTTTACTGACTCAGTTTCTCGACTGCGTCCGCGCCGAGCGTGCTTTCGACGTACTTCGCAACGATATCCGCCTCGAAGTTGACGAGGTCGCCCGCCTGTTTGTCGGAGAGGTTGGTGACCTCGTACGTCTCGGGGATGATAGCGACCGAAAAGGTGCCGTCCTCGTGCATCTCGGCGACCGTCAGCGAGATACCGTCGAGCGTCACCGAACCTTTTTCGACGACGTACCGCTCATATCCGTCGGGAACCTCAAAGAAGAACTCCCAGTCCTCGCCGACCTGCCGCACGTCCGAGAGGCGTGTCGTCGTGTCGACGTGTCCCTGCACGATATGACCGTCGAACCGTCCGTCGGCTGGCATCGCACGTTCTAGGTTGACGGCATCTCCTTCTTCGAGTTCGCCGAGCCATGTCTTCTTCAGGGTTTCCTCGGAGACGAAGACCTCGAAGCCCTCTTCGTCGGCGCGCTCGGCGGTGAGACACGCGCCGTTGACAGCGACGGACGCGCCGCGCTCGGGGACGAACGACGCGCCGATTCGCAGACGTACGCCGTCCTCGTTCCTATCGATAGCTTCGACGCGTCCCGTCTCCTCCACGATACCTGTGAACATACCGAAGGTACGGCGCGCGCGTCCGAAAGCGGTTCGGTTCTCTCGGCACTCGACACGGCACGTCAGGTTCATGAACCGCGCGCCCGTAGCCCAGAGCATGACCACGAAGGTACTCGTCCCGTACGACGGCTCCGAACAGGCGGAGGAGGCACTCAGGCACGCTCTACGGACACACGACGACGCCGAGGTCGTCGTCCTACACATCATCGACCCCGTCGGCAAGGGCGGCAAAAAAGGCGCGAAGGCAACGTGGTGGAACATGTGGTACGAGGACAGGGAGAAGCAGGCGGAAGCGACGCTCGAAGAGGCGCGCGAGATAGCCGAGGAAGAAGGTCACGAAATTACCACCGAGATAAGGACCGGCAAGCCGTCGAAGAAGATAATCGAGTACGCCGAGGAGGAGGTGGTGGATGCGATAATCATGGGCAGACAGGGTGAGACCGGTCTTTCGCGCGTCCTGCTGGGAAGTTCCGCCGACAAGGTCGCACGTCACTCAGACGTTCCTGTCACTCTCGTCGGAGAGACGAACTAGATGAACGGTGCGTAGCTGAAGAATGCGTACGACAGACCGGCGGCTACCGTCGGACCGATTATCCACATCGAGACGAAACGTCCGATAGCGCGCGGATTGACTAAGTCTCTTTCGGAGATGATGTCGGACGGCTTCTCCTCACCCATCGCGGGAACTTCGTCGGGCGTCTCGGCTGTGAGAGCCGACATCGAAAGCTCGACATCCCCTTCGCCACGTGCGTATTCGAGTGCTGTTGTCGTGCGCGTCGCGCGCCCCCACCCGAGACCGACTATAGTCATGACCGTTGCCATTACGAGCGAAATCGGGATGCCTATCCACGACAGAAAAGTCGTTATAGTTGAGGCTACGATGGCGACGATGAGGGCACCCAGAAGAGGCAGTTCGGTCAGGTCGTTTCCTACGGACTCCATCGTACGTCGTGCTATCGTGAAGCCACCGAACGCCACAGCGAAAGCGGCGAGAAGTATCGCAGGACTCTCCGGTAGAGCACCGCCACCGACGAGCGGCGCGACCGCGTTCGCCGTGTTGCTCGCGCCCGCGCTGAACGACATGTAACACGCGATGGCGACGATAATTCCCACGCCCCAAAGTTCCCGTATCGTCGTGTTCGGGCCCATAACCGGCTTAGGAAGCCTGCCTGACCTGTCGAGTTCCAGAAGCGGTCCGCGTGACTGACGTAGATAGAAGTAGGTGTCAAGGTACGGATATAGATACCGTCCGACTACCATACCTATCCAGAAAGCAATTGCGGGCGTCATCATCCACCACATGAAGATACGCCCGAGCACCTCCCAGTTCAGATCACCGACCGCAGCACCCAGACCGGCTATCGCACCGGTTGCTACCATCGACGTGGGGACGGGAACACCAAAGACGTTGGCGATTAGCATACCGAGTCCGATGAAGAATAAGACGGCGATTCCTGCCACGAGTGTAAACTCCTCTTGTGGGACGATACGTCCTCCAAGGGTTTGGATTACGTTGCGTCCGACGGTCCAACCGCCTATGAGAAAGAACACCGACATGATAGCCGCCGCGGCTGTCTTACTCAGTACGTTCGCACCGACCGCGGGTCCCCAAGCGATACCTGTTGACGAACCACCTATGTTGAATCCGACGAAGACTGCCATGAGGATTCCAAGGAGAAGAAGTCCGGATATCATGCTTCGGGGGTATTCGCCATATCAGCTAATTAGTTTCGCTTTATGATGGGATGCCATCTGCGTCTTTCCGTAATCACGAGAACTCGCAGAGTTCTCTGATTAGGAAACACGCTGTGACAGCGCGTTTCCGTAATTACGGGAAGCAAGCTTCCCTAATTA
>JAQZDD010000150.1 GCA_028751055.1 Euryarchaeota archaeon Ods04
CTGCACGTTCGACGTTGTGGCGCAGAACGTCCTCCATCTTGCGTCGAACCTTCGAACTCTTGACGCCTATCTCGCCGTAACGGACGAGTACGGTGTCGGCTCCTTCGGGTACAGGTCTTTCCACGGAAGAGCCGAAGCCCTGTTCGCTATTACGCGTTGTGCTTCCCGTCCTATCTACCTGACACGAGAGACGGGACGCGAGACTCGTAACGTCTTTACCCTGCCGTACCGTACCGCCGACGATGACAGCCGTCGACTCGCGGGTCGCCGTCCCGAGCGTCGAAGACTTGGCGCGCCTCCTCCAGATAGGCGTCGTGATAGAGGAGTACGCCGAGGAGAAGAGCGCGCGTCTCCTGTCCGAATCAGTCGACGACGAAGAGGTTCGGGAGATGCTCGACGAGTCCCTCCACGAGAGCGACGAACACCGACGCGAACTCCTCGAACTCGTCCGTCGGGTGGGAGCGGACGTAGACGAGGAACACGTCGAGAGCTTAGTCAGGGAGGCGGTCGAAGCCAACGTCGACCCGCCTGCGAACCCGGACGAAGCTCTGCGCCAGCAACTCGGAAGCGAACGCCTCGCTTACTCGTACTACGACAGTCTGATAGAGGCTTGCCGTGCGTCCGACGAGATAGACGACGAGACGCTTGACGAGGTTGTCGGTAAGCTGAAGGAGATACGTGAGGACGAACGCGAGGACGCAGAGAAGATAGAGACAGTACTCAACGAGAACAGGAAAGGGACAGAAGAATGACAGAGACAAAGACGAACACCGAGAGCACCGAGATGTATCTCAAGGAGATCTACCTGCTGTCGCGCGACGGCGAACCCGCAAAGACGGGAAGCATCGCCGACCGCCTCGACGTTTCGCCGCCGAGCGTGACCGAGAAGCTTGCCAGCTTAGAGGACTCCGGATTCGTCGACTACGAGAAGTACAAGGGTGCTACCCTTACGTCCGAGGGCGAGGAGACAGCCGAAAGACTCCTACGGAAGCACTGTCTCATAGAGCGTTTTCTCGTCAAGTTCCTCGGAGTTGAGGACGGCTTCCACGAGGAGGCGTGCCGTATCGAACACGTCATGAGCGACGACGTGGCGGAGGAACTCGGTGCGGTGGTCGAACAGGAGCCGGACTGTCCGTCGTGCTACGACCCTGCTGAGGGGCACTGTGCGAACCTCTTCACTCAGTCGGGGAACAGTATGGGCTTGAGAACCGAGTAGAGTATGGCACCCGCTCCGAGAACGGCGAGGAAGACGAACACCCAGATGAAGATACCGTCGAACATGCTCAGACGACGAACTCCGCGCTAATAGCGGTTGTGGATACGAAAGACACCGAACAGATGACTGAAGTAGAAACACGGTACAACGAAACCCAAGACGAACGAATGCTTGAACTCCGGTGTGACGGCAGAACGGTCTCCGTTTCCGTCACGAAGAACGGCTACGGTATGCTGATAGTAGCTGACGAGACGGGCGAACTCGAAAGATACTACGGTCTCGACATGGCTCTTGACCACGCCGCCGAGGCTCTCGAAGTCTCTCCTCGGGAGATAGAACTTCCCGACGAGGCGCGCGACATGGGTATGTAGCGTATGATATAATTTTATTTGTCGGATTTTCCCGACTCATACATCACAAACGACGGTATGTATGGTTAGTTGATTAAGGAACAGATAGTAAAACGGAAATACGTTTGACCTTTCTCTAAAAATGGTTGAGAAATGAGGACGCCGATACCGCGAGAACAGTCGAAGAGCAAGGAAACGTTCGCGTCGGTGCACGAAAGGATGAGACGTCGGGGAAACACCGGAACAGTCGAGGTCGGTGGAAGCCGTGTTGATGGCGGTGCGGTCTTCCTGAACGGCTCTGTCGTCTACGCGCTCTACGACGACGAGCGGGGGAAGGCTGCTCTCGAAAGCCTCCTGTCGAGCGAAGCTAACGGCGTCTGGGCGAGCCTGTCCGACCCCGAGAACGTCAGGATGTTCAAGACATACCTCCGGTATATATCCGACGACGGCGTCATGACGGCGGAGCCTCTTGACGGCTCTGTCGTCGAATCCTACGAGGTCAAGGGCGTTCTCGTGGAAGGCGTCAGGAACGAACCTGAGGGTTCGTGGCGCGGACAGACCAACCCAGTCGACCGCACCATCTTTCCCGAGGGGAGACGGACGGTGCTCGCGCCCGACCTCGTGTCGCTACGCGAACACGTCTCCGAGAACGGTGTCACGGGATACGCCGCAGGCAAGAAAGGCATCGTTACTTTCCGCAACGGCGAGTTCGTCGAAGAGAGACGTATCGAGGTCCGTCCGTCGGTGCGCACCGATGTCGGCGCGGGCGCAGGATGGGTCGTCGTCGACTCAGAAGCTTCAGCCGAAAATAAGGAAAAGACGGGAGACGGCTTCCTCAGCCGTTTCTTCTGAATACGTCCGTCAGTCTCAGACCTTGAACGACTCGCCGCAGCCGCATGTCGACTCAGCCTTCGGGTTGTTAATGTCGAATCCGGTGCTCTGTAACGACTCGACGTAGTCAACCTCGCTCCCCCATATGTACTCCGCCGAGTTCTCGTCGACGATGAACTCGACGTCTTCCGCCTCTACCACTAGGTCGTCGTCGCCTACCTCGTCGTCGAACTGCATCCCGTACGAGTAGCCTGAGCATCCGCCCTGCTGTATGTATATACGGACGCCGTACTCCTGAAGGTCTTTCTCTCTCTTTATCTCCTGAGCCTTCTTGACAGCCTTGTCGGTGACGGTGAGTAGCGGCTCGTCGCGCTCTTCGGCTTGTGCCATACACCGTCTAAGTAGGTCGGAAGCATAAACCTGACGCCAGAGCACGACGCTCCCGAACCTTACCACGCCGCGGCTTAGCCACAACCACCCTGACGCGACGCCAGACTCTTGTCGTCGCGCGTCTTATCTCGGGCGTGTCAGCCACGGACGAAACCCCGGAGACGGCTTACGTCGCTGTCGTTCCGCGCGAGACGACCGAAGACTACGACCCCGCGGCGATGGGCGTCGCCGTCGTCGGCGTCCTGTACGACGGCACCGTCTACTACTTCGGCGAGGACGACCTGCCGCGTCTCTTCGACCTGTTGGAGCGCGCCGAGAGGTTCGTCGGCGTCAACGACTACGTCGTCGAGGCTCTCGAACCCTACCTCGGCGAAAACGGGGACAGCGACGAGGAAGCCGACGGAGACCTGCCTCCTTTCGAGGGCGTCCAGACACGTGTCAGCGACGCGCTCGGGCAACGTGTCTCGCTCAACAACGTAGCGAAGGCGACGCTCGGACGAGAACGCGACGACCCACGCCGCCTCCCGCTCGAATGGAGCGAGGGACGCGAGAAGACGGTCAAGCGGTCGCTCAAGAAAGACCTTCTCATACTCCGTGACCTTGACGACACGATACGTGACGACAGGCGGGTACACGTAACCGACCCGCGCACGATGGAGGAAACCGCCGTCGAGTTCGACGGGTGAACTGAACGGGTGACTCAGACCGTTCGTGACCGGTAGGCGCGGACGGAAACCGAATCCATATCCGGATACGCGACGTAGATACAACGATGAAGACGATGCGTGCGACCGTTATAATGCTCGTGCTCGTAACCCTGTTCCTGTCGTTGTCCGTCGGCGTCTTGGTTTCGGCACCGGCAGCGTCGGCTGTTCCCGACGCGAGAATGACCGTCGAGGAGGTTGAGGTCTCCGACACTACCCCCGACCCCGGCGACGTGGTGACCTTCTCGGTGACTGTCGCGAACTCGGCGGGCAGTAACTCAGCGGTCGACATAGACCGCCTGCAGTTGCGTGAACGCGACGGCGGACCTTTCGACACGGTTGACACAGCCACGGCGAACGTCAGGTCGGGTGTCGGCGCGCTCTCGCCCGGCGACAGCACGACGATAGACCTCACGGCTTCCTTTGAGGAGGTTGGACAACAGCGTCTCGACGTGTACGTGCGGGGCGAGGACGAGACGGGTAGCTATGTCACGGTCAGACGACCTGTTGATGTCTTCGTTGGTGCCGTCGACGTGGAGGACACCGTGAC
>JAQZDD010000064.1 GCA_028751055.1 Euryarchaeota archaeon Ods04
AAGTTAGAGTTCGCCGAGGAACTCGGTGCCGTCGAGACTGTCAACGCGAAGGAGGAGGACAGCCCCGGAAACCGCGCCGCCGCAATCGCAGGAGGGTCGTGCGACGTTGCGATAGACGCGCTCGGTATCGAGGTGACGTGCAGGAACGCGATGCAGAGCTTAGGCAAACGCGGCACTCAGCTACAGTTAGGGCTGACGACAGGCGAGGAAGAAGGCGAAATCCCGCTTCCCGTCGATGAAATCGTCTTCGGCGAGCGCGACTTCGTCGGCTCCTTCGGGATGCAGCCCCACCGTTTCGACGAAATCTTCCGTATGATGGAGTCCGGAAAGTTAGAACCGAGCAGAATAATCGGAGAGGAGGTTGCTCTCGACGACGTGCCCGAGGTTCTCGAATCGATGTCGGAGTTCGACACGATAGGATTCCCTGTCATCACCGAGTTCTGAACGCGTTTCTGCCGTGCGAACCGTTTTAAGACTGTAGCGCGAAAAGCAGTTAATGAGTGAAACGACCGACACAACGGAGTTCTTGGGACAGCAACTCCTCAACAAATCGAGAACGAAGCCACTGAGAGCCAAGATGAGAGAGTTCGTCGAAGAGCACGGAACAGAAACAGATATCGAGAACCTGAGAGAGGAAACCGAGGGAAAGAGTCTTTCTGACATAGTTAACGAGGGACGCGAAGAGAGGCTGTAAGATGGAGTACCTCTTCTTCGATACATCTGCACTCGTCAAGAGATACCATGAGGAAGAAGGCTCTGAGAAGGTAGACCGGATGGTGGACGACAAGGACACGTATGTTATCATTACTTCTCTCTGCGTAATAGAAGCAACTTCGGCGTTCCGGAGAAAGCACAACCGTGGAGAGGTTTCAGAAGATATGATGAATCGACTTCTTTCCTTCTTCTTCGAAGAGGCGTTGGAGGACTTCCTGATACTCCCGTTGGAGGAGTCGCTTACGGAACACTCGTTCGACCTAATACTTGCAGAAGACCTCAGAACCCTCGACAGTCTGCAGCTTTCCGCGGCACTTGCGGTAAGACAAGAGGAACTCGTGTTCGTGTCGGCTGATGAGAAGCTGAACACGGTAGCCGAGAACCAAGGACTGGGAACTTTTAATCCGTGTCAGTCATAATCAAAAAAGAGAGCGGTATCAGTTGAGTCATGAAAGAACAGTCTCACAAGAGATATTAACCGTTCGGGTGCTGTTGTACTTTGAGGAACAACATGGGTGCTGATGCCGACTCCGAGGAGAAAGGGCGCGTCGAACGTACCTCCGTCAAAGGCGT
Source organism: Euryarchaeota archaeon Ods04 (assembly GCA_028751055.1). Taxonomy (GTDB): domain Archaea; phylum Halobacteriota; class Halobacteria; order Halobacteriales; family Halorutilaceae; genus Halorutilus. The sequence continues at coordinate 1,288 of JAQZDD010000064.1, forward strand.
ATTCCGTCTGGAGTTCGAGGTACCCTGGCCCCCCTACCACGTCGCGGCGTACCTTATCGACGGCGAGGAGTACGGTAGTCCGATACTCGTTGACGCGGGCGCGCCGAGCGAAGACGGTGCCGACGTACTCTCAGAGACTCTCGGCGCGGTCGGCTACGAACCCAAGGACGTTTCGGACGTTATAGTGACGCATCCCCACAGCGACCATATCGGTCTGGTGCCCGAACTCCGCGAAGCGGGTGCCGACGTGCACGCGCCGCGTCCCGCGCTCGAACAGGTGCGGCGTACCGAGGAGGAGCTTGAGGCGGGCGTCCGTGAGGTGGGACGCGAGGTCGGCTACGACGGCGAACGGCTCGACGAAGCCGTCGAAAAGTCAGTCTCTTCGCTCGAAAGGAACCGCCGTCTCTTAGAGCCGGACGCAGAAGGGACGCACGAACTCGGTTACGGAGAGTTCGTCGCGGGCGGACGCGGGTTCGAGGCATACAGGACGCCTGGACACCAGATACACCACGCGAGCTTCGTGACGGAAGTCGGAGGCGTGAAGGTTCTGTTTTCGGGAGACGCTCTCATAGAGCCTTTCCGTCCCGCCGCGCTCCACACGGGCATCGACTACGGCGCGTTCGAGGCAGTCGACGCCTTCTTCGAAGCCATGGAGACGTTCGAGAGCCTCGACGTTGACACGGTCTTCCCGGGACACGGACCTGTCTTTTCGGACACCGACGGCGCGGTCAGTTCGACGCGTGACTCGCTCAACGAACTCCTTGGCGAAACCGTCTCGGCTGTCTCGTCGGTCGGTCCCGCGTCGCCCGTCGAGGTCACGGAGGAGCGTTGCGGCGAAATAAAGTACCCCGGACAGCTTCTTGACGTAATCGGCGCGCTTGGCACGCTCGAAGGAAACGGCGAGGTCGAGTACGAGAAAGAGGACGGCGTAAGGATGTACAGAACCATCTGAGTCAGGCGTCTTCTTCGTTTTCGTACCTCTCTTCTAGCTTGAACTTGCGTATCTTGCCGCTCGTCGTCCGCGGGAGTTCGTCTACGAAACGTACCTCGCGCGGATGCTTGTACTCGGCTATCCGTTCAAGCGAATACTCCTTGATTTCTTCGGCGGTAACGTCTTCGCCGGCTTCGACATCCGGCACGGTCACAACGTACGCAACCGGGATTTCGTTGCGGCGTTCGTCGTCGATGCCCACAACAGCGGCTTCTGCGACATCGTCGTGTTCGGCGAGCAACTCCTCAACCTCGCTCGGATAGATGTTGTATCCCGCGGAGACGATGACGTGTTTCTTCCTGTCGACTATCTCGTAGTAGTTTCTCGTGTCACGCCGCGCGACGTCGCCCGTGCGGAAGTAGCCGTCGTCGGTGAACGCGGCGTCGGTGGCGTCGGGCATACCGTGGTAACCGTCCATGACCGACGGTCCGCGCACCAGTAGTTCACCTTCGTCGCCTACGGGTACGTCTTTTCCGTCTTCGTCGACTATCTTGGCGTCAAACATCCTGAGAGGCTGTCCCACGGTACCGTGTTTCAGACCGTATGTCGAACCCGTCTGGGAGTGCGTCGCACCCGCAGTCTCCGTGAGACCGTAGCCCTCAGCCATCTCGACGCCTGCGGTCGCCTCAAACTCTCGCTGAACCGTCTCGGACATCTTCGCTCCGCCCTCCGCCGCCATCTCTAAGCTCGTCAGGTCGTACTCGCCGAAGTCGTCGCTGTTGACGATGTCGACGTACATAGCTGTGACGCCGACGAAGTGCGTGATACCCTCCTTCTCTATCATCTCCATCGCCTCCACGCCGTCCCACTGCACCGCGCTTCTGAGGTAGAGCGCGCCGCCGCGTACGAGAGGCTGGCACGCCGTGTGCGTGAATCCCGTGATGTGGTACAGAGGAAGCCAGATGAGGCTCCTGACCTCCGTGGGGTCAATGCTGTGCGGCGGCGCGAGAGCCGAGAACATCTGTGCGCGGAAGTTGCTGTGTGTCAGACGGACGCCTTTCGGCTTTCCCGTCGTCCCCGAAGTGTACGGCAGGAGGGCGACGTCTTCGTCGTCGCGTTCGACGAGCGTCGGTTCGCCGCGCACCTCGTCGAAGAGGTGGTCGTCGTCCTCGCCACGTTGGTCTACGGTGATAACGACCGGCTCTCTTCCTGTCTCTTCGCACGCCTGCTCAACGATAGGACGCAGCGCGGGATGCGTAACGACGGCGGCGGCGTCGGAGTCCTCCATCTGGTACGAGAGTTCGCGCCTCTTGTACTGCGGGTTGACGGGCGAGACAACGACGCCAGCCTTGAGCGCGCCGAGCGACGCGACGAGGTACTCGGGACGGTTGGGGAGGTAGACGAGCATACTGTCGCCGGGTTTGACGCCCAAGTCGTGTAGCCCGCCCGCGAACTCCGCCGTCGCGTCGCTGAGTTCGGCGTGTGTCACGCGCTCGCCGTGGTGCTCTACCGCGAGCGCGTCGCCGTGATGCCTTGCCGTCTCGTTGAAAAGCCTGCCTACGTTGCCTTCTCTCGCTGACTGTCCGAGGTCCTCAAGCTCCATGCCGTTTGATACAGGCGACCCGTATTAAACACAGGGGGCGGTTCAGCGCGAACACGAGAAGGGAAGCGGGCAAAGATATATATACACAGATAGCGTGTTTCATCCCATGCCGGTAGGCAGGTTTAGGAAGAATCCCCGCGAACTAGACGACTTTGAGAAGCAGGTATCTGCGGCACAGTACCCCGAAGGTAGCCTGCTCCTCGGAATGAGTGTGGGGCTTCTACTGCCGATGTCAGTCATTGGATTAGTCGACATCCCCGCCGTCTTGGGCACGCTCAGCACGGGCATCGGACCGATAGTCGGCGGCGTCGCAGGCTACCTTCTGGGACACGTTTACAAACAGATACGTCTCGAACGGCTCCGTGGCTGAGCAAAGGAACTGTGAAAGTGACGGAATCCCGAAACACGAAAACGGCTGTCTTGTCAGAGACTGACCGGATGAAGTCTACTCGGACAGACATACTGCTGTCGCCGGAGGTGTACACGAATTCCGGAAACTGACTCGTCCGGTGACGACAGTACAGTACTGACAGAGCGCGTCGGCATCGTCGGCGTCGTCGCTCTCGTCGTAGGCAACGCCGTCAGCATACCGATTTTCGTCCTTCCCGGTCCTCTAGCAGGTAGCGTAGGACCGGGCGTCGTTATCGCCGTACTGCTCGCCGCCATACCCGCCTTCTTAGTCGTCCTTTACAACGCGCAGTTGGGTTCGGCGATGCCCGTCGCGGGTGGACTGTACGTCTACATCTCACGCCTCATCGCGCCGTTCTGGGGCTTTCTCGTTCCGTTTTCGTTGCCTATAGTGACGTGGGCAGCCCTCCTCTTCGCCGCAATAGGATTCGCGGAGTACTTCCGGTTCTTTTTCGACGTACGTGCCGACTTCCTGATGTACGGCTTTCTGGTCTTCGTCGTAGCCATAAACCTGCTCGGCATACGGACGGTCGCGCGCGCGCAGATAGCCTTCGTCTTACTGCTGTTCGCCTCGCTCACCGTCTTCGTCGTACCCGGCTTCTTCGCCGTCGAGACAGCCAACTACACACCCGTCCTTCCCGAGGGATTGGCTCCGCTCGGCATCGCCGTGGTCGCGCTCTACTACCCTTACCTCGGCTTTAGCATGCTCACGGAACTCGGAGAAGAGATTGAGAATCCGGGGAAGACTATACCTGTCGCGCTGATCTCGGGCGTCGTCGCAGTCGCGTTGATCTACCTCGCTATGGTCACCGTCTTAGTCGGCGTCATGCCGTGGCACCAGCTAGGCGAGACCGAGGCGGCGGTAGCCGTCGCTGCGGGCGAGTTCCTTCCGTGGTGGGCTACGGCGTTCGTCGCCATGGGTGCGTTCTTCGCGGTCATTACGACGGTGAACACGACGCTCTTGGTCTCGTCGCGTACTGTGATGAGGGCGGCACGCGACGGCATCTTCCCAAAGAAACTGTCTGAGATACATCCGAGGTTCGGGACGCCGTACGCCTCGATACTTCTGCTCGGCGTGCCTCCCCTCTTCCTCGCTGTCTTCATACAGGAAGAGGTCGTCGAACTCTCCGTCTTCATCGCTCTTGCGACCCTGACAGCGATGTTCTTCAGCGCGATTGCTCTCTGGAACCTGCCCGTCGAGTTCCCCGACCACTACAACAACGCGACGCTACGTCTCAGACGGTACCGCGGTCTGCTTTTCGCCGTCGTCGGCGGCATGGTCGTCTCGGCGACGCTCTGGGTCGTCACGCTGACACAGCTTCCGGCGGCGGGCATGCTCCTAATGGGATGGTTCGGTCTCGGGTACGTCTACTACAGGTACAAGCTCCGAAAGGAGGGCGATGAGCGCGGCGACCTGTACATGCGTATGGTGACGTTAGACAGACACGAGGATGCGTTCGCCGAGGAGCAGACGTACGAGGGTGCGGACGGCGAAGAGTAGTACGTCTTCCGTAGCCGCCTTACCTCTCCGAATAAAAAAGCTGTAAAAGGATGCTGCTTCTGTTCTGTCTATGGAGGAAGTACTCTTCGTCGGTGCGTGGCTGTTCGTCCTGACGCATATAGACACTCTAATCGTGCTGACAGCCTTCTGCGCCGACGAGGACTACCTCCGTAGCGAAGTGCTCGTCGGACATTTCGCGGGGTTCACCGTCGGACTCGCGGGAGCGGTCATCGGGGCGTTCATCGCCGCCGGGCTACTGCAGGAGTGGTCTTTTCTGCTCGGCGTGGTGCCAGCCGGAATGGGTGTCTGGGGACTGCTACGGCGTCGTCCGGAAGCCGAGGTTCTCGAAACGGAGACGGTTCCCGAACCCGTCAGCCGTATCGGTGTCGTGACCGCGGCGGGTATCGGACTCAGCGGCGAGAATCTTGCTGTCTTCATCCCTTTCTTCGCCGGTCTTTCGGTGTCCGAACTCGTCTCTGTCGTCGCGCTCTACCTCGTCGGCGCGGGTCTCGTGTTTCTGGCTGCGTTGGTCGTCGTAAGGCTCGTCCCCGAAGCACGGATGCCGACATGGGTCGACGACTGGCTGGTTCCGGCTGTCTTGATAGGCGTCGGTGGCTACGTTCTCTTAGCCGGTTGGCTTCTCTGAGTTC
>JAQZDD010000109.1 GCA_028751055.1 Euryarchaeota archaeon Ods04
CCAGAAACGCGGATACGGCAGGTCGGTCTGTGTCGTCAGAACCGCGAGCGGAACACCTATGAGGATACAGAAGAAGGTGACCGAAGCCATGAGTATCAGGCTGTTGAGTGTTATGTCCTGAGAGGTGGCGACAAGTTCGTACGCGCGCGCGAACTCGATGTTCAAAGCCTCCCATACCAGCCAGAACATCGGAGTGACTATCAGGAAAGCCAGTACAGCACTCAACAGCACGAGTGCTGCACCGTGAGGTGAGACATTCCGAAGTCTCTCTCTGACCGCTTCGGTCGGGAGTTTTTCTGTCAAATCGGGGTTCTTTTCCGTGGGCTTCATTCGGGCGTCCGGAACGGTACCGTGTCAGTATCTCGGTCTCCGAGAGTCTTGAATCCGCTGAAACTGTGCCGCCGTCGTGGCTAGGGCGGTTCGTGTGGTTCAAGCGTTTCAGACGGTTCGGACAGTCTGAGCGGTTCGATAGTTCGGTGGTTCGGATAGCTCAGAAGGCTCAGACAGGGAGCATGCCCTCATCTTCGAGGAGTTCGCGCGCCTCCTGAAGCTCCGTGTCGAACTGACTGAGGTCGAACTCGGGCGAGTTGAGTTCGTCAGGTCCCGGGAGCTCGCCCACGTAGTCAACGCCTTCAACGACGGGGAACTCGCCGTTGTCGTCCATCATGAACTCCTGTCCCTCGACTGCGAGGAGGTGACGGACGAACTCGGCGACGAGTTGGGGGTCGTCTACGTTTACCGTCGGCGTGACGCCCGCGACGCTGAACAGCGCGCCTGCGTCGCCTTCGGTGAAGGTTACACGGATAGGCGCGTTGGGGTCTTCGTTGAGGATGCGGGCGGCGTAGTAGCTGTTGCCGAGACCGATTATAGGGTCGTCGTCGCCCCCACGGTTGACGGCTTCCGCCTGTGAACTACCGCTGGTGAACAGCTGTGGGTCCTGGTCAAGGAAGTCGTTGACCCAGTCACGTGTCGCCTGTTCTCCTTCGAGTTCCATCATCGCCTGTATGAAGCCGCGGAACGTTCCCGAGTTGGGGCGCGTCGAAACTATGCCCTCGAACCTGTCGTCGGTGGCGTACGACTCGATGTCCGTCGGGAGTTCGTCCCAGCTGTCGAACGGCGTCTCATCGAGCCGGTCGCTGTTGTAGAAGACAGACCGGACGCGTCCGCTTACACCCGTCCAGAGTCCGTCGGGATGGCGGTAGCTCGCGGGGACTGTGTCGATGACATCCTCGGGTAGTTCCTGCGAAAGACCGGCGTCAGCAACCGCGCCAAGCGCGCCGGGGTCCTGTGAGTAGAAGATATCGGCAGGGGTGGCTTCCTGTTCGACCTGGGTTATCTGTGTCACCTGAGTGTCGTTGTCGTTGTAGTCGCGGTTGACTGTGAGACCGTCGTACCTGTCTTCAAGGCGGTCGAAGACGAGGTCTATCTGGTCTGGGGTACGTCCGGAGTAGATGGTAAGTTCGCCTTCGAGGTCGCCGAGTTCGTCCCACGAGACGCCCTCCGAACTTACCGGCTGTCCGAGGGGTGCGGCGGCGGCGACCGAGGAGAGACCCGTGCCATCGCCGGTGCCGTCATCCGCACCGTTCCCGTCTATGCATCCTGACACACCCGCGCCCGCCACGAGTGCTGTGGTTCCAAGGAATCTTCTGCGTGTCTGTGTGTTAAGATTGAGATTGTCTCTTTCTGACATGCAGTTGTTTAGGTCAGCCTAAAACATATATGCGTGTCGGTTTGGTTCGGTGGGCTTACGCCGAAGTGCCGCATATTGAGGGTATGAAAGTTACAGCGCGCGTCATGAACGGCGACGACCACGAGGTCGAACTCCCCGAAGACGCGACGTACGCACGCCTCTTGGACGAGATAGGCGAGAACCCCGAGGCGGCGGTCGTCGTCGTCGACGGTCGTCCTGTCCCCGAAGACGCGAGGATAGATGACGAGGTCAGGGAGGTCAAGGTCATGCGAACGATATCTGGCGGACGTGGCAGGAGGATGCGAACGGTATCTGGCGGACGTGGCAGGAGGTAGCGAGTGAAAGAAAGAGTGAACACGAAAGCCGTTGCGTCCGTCGTCGTTTTCGTCAGCGTGCTCGCCACCATCCTCGTCGGCGTCTCCGTCCTTGCCGTCGGCGACGCGTCCGCCGTCACCGAGACGGAGATACACGTCGACACCGAGGACGACACAGCCGAGGTCGAGGTAGAGTTCGAACTCACCGCGCCCGGCGACGACGGTCTGCACTACTGGGCTGTCGAGGTTGACGTGCCAGACAACATACGTGTCGTCTCGCTCGAAGACGGTTTGGGTGAGATAGAAGAGCACGAGGTCAAGGACGGCACGCTGAGGTTCGAGACGAACACTGGTGTGGCGCGCGACTCCGAGACGGTACGTATGGAGTACGTCATCGAAGGTGTCGTCGTGGACGAGTTCGGCGGTTCGGGCGGTCTGCAGGTCGTCGAGGTAAGCTTCTTTGGCTTTGGTACGGACGCGGGCGACGTGCGCGACGACACCACAAGGGCGCGTGTAACGGCAGACGGAACCCTGTTCACATCGTCACCCGTCCGCGGCTTCGACGTCGAGCTTTCGGCAGACGAGGCTGTCTACACGGGTAGTGGTTCGACAGCAGTCAGGCTGACCGTCGGCAAAGATGGCGGTGTGTACGAAGACTACGAAAACTACGCCGTCTTCGGCGACGACGCCGATGCTGACCTGTCAGAAGCCGACCGTCTGTACGGCACCGTGCCAGCCGCTTTCGGCTTCGAACCGTCCGTCCACAAACATCCAGTCGTCGTCCTTTCCGACACCGACTACGACGACGAGGTCAACGAATGGAGCGACGGACAGTTCAGGTCGAGCGGCGTCATGCTTTTCCGTGGCTCAATATTCGAAGGCAAAGACGGAAGCGGCACGGACACCGTCCTACACGAGACGGCGCACGCGTACAACGCCGAGGCACTAAGATGGACGGACGTAGAGGTGGGCTGGTTCGACGAGGGAACGGCACAGTACGTCGAGTTTCTGGCAGACAGACAGCGCGGGAAGTCGAAACGTCAGCTCTTCGGCGAGCGGAGATGGGTGCGCGACGACGGCGATACACGTCCTCTGAACCCGAGACAGACACCCGAAGACCTCCGAAGGTACTACGAGGAAGACGAAGAGTTCATGCGTACGTGGTCGCCTGCCGACGGAACGGAACGCAGGTTCGGCTACGTCTTCTCCGAGTTCGCCGTCCGGAGATACGTCGCCGACGAAGGTGCCGAAGCTTTACACCAGACGTACGACGTACTCCTCGAAAGGGACGGTATCCATCAGGTGACGACACACGACGAGGCTACGACGGTAATCCTGAACGCTATGGGCGACGACGTTCTGCGTCCCTGCCAGTCGTCTCTCGTGGAGTCGGAGGAAGCCTTCGAGGACTGCATCCGCGAGGTCAACGAGATGGACGCAGTCGTGCCGTCCTACGGCGACTTCGGAGGTGCGACGGTAGTCTTCGACGGCGGTATCTACGCTGACATAGGCGACGAGGAGAACCGCTCCGACGAGGACGACGACGGTACCGGTACAACGGACGGAGACGAAACACAGGAAGAGAGTCTGCTCGACCGTATCGCGGAAGCACTCCGTGGCTTCTTCGACTTCCTTCGCGGTCTGATACCCCTCGAAGGAGGTATCCTTCCCGGCGTCCTCGCGGAGTAAATCAGGGAGTTTCCGTATAGCTGATACTGGTTTATGGACCGGCACAGGCGTCTCTGTGTGCTCGAATCCGTCGACACAAGATAATCCGACAGGTCGGTCGGTCCGTCTTCACGGATGGCAGACCTGTCTGTTTTCGGAACGTGAGGCTCATCTATTCGAGATTCGCCGGTCACACGACACAAACGAGCTTCGTAAAATGACGCGTATCCCTTTCACTCGCTTAGTCAGAAACTATTCGAAGTTCGTCGGTCGAAGCCTCGACGGACTGAGCAGTTACCAATTTCGCGGGCTACCGTAGCATTTCGTCAGAATCTACCGAAGCCGAGCTTTCTTCCTGTACCGGATGCGGAGTCCCATGCTTAGCCGCTGATGAATCTTGTCTCGCTATATCAAAACCATCGAAATGCGTGATACTGGGACGACAGAGTAAACGGCACAGAGCGAGCTACATACACACGGATTCAAGCATCTTAGCTAGAAAATGAACCGCAATCGCTTCCTAACGAGCAGTCGTTACCTGAGTCAAATCTTCTGTCTCACTTGCTCAAAAGTTCGTTCAACGCCGGGGAGGGGGTATGAACCAAAAGTTCAATAGCCTGCGTAAATAGATTAGTACCGTCATGGCAGACAACAGAGGCCTCATAGAGAACTATGTCGAGAAGATCGAAGCGGGTGGTGAAGAACTCCGAGGGGAGTGGCTCAGCATCACCGACGACGAGCAGGACGCGCTGCTCACCCTCGACCGGAAGCTCCGTGCCCGCCGCAACAAGGTCAAACCGATTACCCACCGTGACTACCTCGGACTGAACTACCGTCTCGCACGCGACACGGAGGTCGACATCACCGATGGCTTCGAAGACGAGAGCGTCTCCGAGCACGTCGTCTCGTGGATACACCGCGAGTATCCGAACCCCGAAACCAACCGAGACTACCGCACTGCGTACAAGAGGCTGTCGACACTCGTCACAGAAGGTGACGAATCCCCGAAAGGTATGCGATGGATAGCAACCACCTATTCGTCTGACTACGACCGGACTCCAGATCCCTCCGATATGATTCGCCTTGACGAGATGCGCACCATCGCCGACGCCTGTCACAACCCGCGCGACGCCGCACTCATCGCGCTTGCGTGGGACAGCGGTGCGCGCGCAGGTGAACTCTACCGTATGCGGTACAAGGACATCAGTGAGTACAAGGTCGGCTACCAAGCCTTCGTCCGTGAGTCCAAGACAGAAACACGTCCCGTCAAACCTCTCATCCATTCCGTCGAGTATCTCCAGAAATGGCTCGATGAACATCCCACTCAGAACCCCAACGACGCCCTCTGGTGCACTCTCAATCCC
>JAQZDD010000199.1 GCA_028751055.1 Euryarchaeota archaeon Ods04
AATGGTCGGTGTGGTGCACGCGACACGCGCCATAGATTCGGTTCAGAGGCTTGTCGGACGTGTCGAGTTAGGCATGATACCGCAGGTCGTCGACACGGTCGTGCACATAGAGGACGGCGCGGTCGAACGCGTCTACGACTTGGAGAGCCTCGTCAAGGTGCCCGAGGGTCTCGTCGAGGAGGACTTAGCGCGTCCCGTCATACAGGTCTCCAACTTCGAGACCGACGAAATCGAGTACGAGATATACTCGTACAACCGTCAGGTCGTCGTTATGCCCGTCGGAGAGGGCGAAGCAAGGGGCGAGGAAAGGAAGGGAAGCGCGTGGAACCTTGTGCGCAAGGAGATACAGCGCGAAATCGGCGAGGTCGCACGCGGCTACGTCGACGTAGAACTCGTAGACGACGGACAGGCGATAATCTATGTCGACGAGAACGACATACCGTTCGTCATAGGAAAGGACGGAGCGACGATAACCGAGATAGAGAACAGGCTCGGTATCGACATAGAGGTCAAGTCGCACGACGAACGCCCTGACGATATGGTTGGCGGCGCGGCAGGCGGTTCGGGCGGCGCGGTCGCGGGCGGCGTCGCAACCGACGTTCAGGTCACCTCGCGCCACGTCATCATGGAACTCGACGGAATGGAGGGCGAGACGGTAGAGGTTTCGGCGGACGGCGAGTATCTGTTTACCGCGACTGTCGGAAGACAGGGCGACATAAAGGTCTCGCGCGGTAGCGAGATAGCCGAGGCGTTGGAGGACGCGCTCGACGCCGGCAGACAGGTTACTGTCGAAGAGGTCTGAAAGCCGGACGTTTCGTTTTCGGTTCTCAGAGACTGCGGGGCAGGTCGTCGAACTGCTCAGGGTCGTGTCCGTAGAGAACGGTTGCGTCGGTGCGGCGTTCGATGTCTCGGAGTCTGCGTAGGCTTTCGCACAGAGCACGTGAGTCGTGTACGAGACTCGCACTCATGGCGCGTCCTTCCTCGTAGTTCTCGGCGGCGAAGGCTAAGTCGCCCGCGATTAGAACGTCGTCTTCGCCGCCACGTTCGATTCGCGCGCCGAGAAAGCCGGGCGTGTGTCCCGGGAGATGCAGGAGTTCGACGCCGGTCAGTAGCTGCCGGTCGCCGTGCACGACACGCCAGTTCAGGTCGCGGTCAAAGTCGGCGGAGACGTAGCCGCCTCCGCCTTCATCGGTCTTCGCGCTCAGGTAGGCGTGTTCGAGTTCGCGTCTGTGGACGTAGACCGGAACGTCCGTTCCTTCGAAGTTATGTAGACCTCCGGCGTGGTCGATGTGCAGGTGCGACTGGACGACGGCGTCTATGTCGTTGACAGCGAAGCCGACTTCGTCGAGTGCCGTGGGAAGGGCGTGCTCCGCGGCGTCGCGGTGCGCGAACGCGTCGAAGAGTTCGTCGTCCCAGTAGCCGTCGCCCGCGTCGGGATGCGAACCCGTGTCCCAGAGCACTGTTGCATGAGGATGTTCGATAACAAGGTTCCAGACAGGGAAGTACTCACGCCGCGGTTCGGGTGACGGTTCGCTCATCGTCGCAACGACCTCCGCGTCGAGGGCGAAGTTCACGTCAGCGTAGAAGCCTCCTCTGTCGATGAGGTGCAGGTTCATGCAGGAGTTCAGGGAACGACGGAACAAAGATGCGTCGCCTATGACCGACTTACCTCTCGACGCTCTTAGCCGTCTCAAAGAACTCGGCGACGTTCTCGACGGGCGTGTCACGCCAGACGCCGTGCCCTAAGTTCAGGATATGTCCTTCAGGACCGGCTTTCTCGATTACGCGCTCCGTCTCTCTTCGCACCGTCTCGCGCGAACCGAGCAAGTAAGACGGGTCTAAGTTTCCTTGGACGGGCGTGTCGCCCAACTCGGCGCGCGCCTCCGCCATGTCGACTGTCCAGTCAAGCGACAGAACGTCCGCGCCACTATCGCGCATCAGGTCGAGGTTCGGATTGCGGACGAACAGTATCGTCGGCACGTCGACTGCGTCGAGAATCTCGCGGTGGAGAGGCAGGACGTGCTTGCGGTACTCTTCGGGCGGCAGGACGCCAGCCCACGTGTCGAAAAGCTGGATTACGTCCGCGCCCGACTCCTGTTGGTAGACGAGATACTCCTTCGTAACGTCAGCGAAGGCGTCGAGGAGGTCGGCGAATGCGTCCGGATGGCGCGCCCGGAAACGGCGTATAGGGTCGCGTCCGTCGCCCGCGTCGCTCCTGTCGAAGACGTAGGAGGCGACGGTGAACGGTCCGCCTGCGAAGCCTATCGTCGCTGCGTCGTCGCCGAGAGTCGCCGACAGTCTTCCGAGGAGGTCGCCGACGAAGGAGAGTTGGTCGCTAACGTCTCCGGGAGGTTCAATCTTGAGGTCGCCCGGCTCCTCGACCGATACAGGGTTGTCGACGACGGGACCGACGCCGCTCTCGATACGGTAGTCGAAGCCTAAGGGTTCGAGCGTCACGAGTATGTCAGAGTACATCACGACTCCGTCGGGCGCGAAACGGTCGTACGGCTGGAGCGAGACGCGTTCCGCCACCTCGGGCGTCTCTATCGCCTCGCGGAACGTGTACTCTTCCCTGACTTCGCGGTACTCGGGAAGGTATCGTCCTGCTTGGCGCATCATCCAGACGGGTGGGCGTTCTGTGCGCTCGCCGCGTGCCGCGCGGAGGAACAGGTCTCTCATCGTTGGCGGTTCGTCGTCGCCGCCTATCTATCTTGCGTCCTTCGCAGTTCGTCTTTCTACTCGTCGTCGCTACCTACACCGGAGACGCGTGTCCCGTCAAGCGAGACTTCGGCGAACTCCGACGTTATCTCGACATTCGTGCGCAGATGCGACGTAACCCGCGGCGCGTCGTAGCTACCGCCCGCGAGAGCGACGTAAGGAACGAGTTGGTCGGCGACATGGAGGTCAACGTCTGCACCCGTTTCGACAGCCGAGATGAGTTCTTCGGCTGCTTCCGCGCCTACCTCCTCGGCGGGCTTTCCGCGCTCGCCCAACGCGCTTCCTCCTAATCGTGTGCCTGCGTGCCCGACGAGAGTCACCGCTGTTCCTTTCGAGAGTGTGTCCTCCTCATCGACGTGCACCTCGTCTATCTCTACGTCCACGTCCGCTCCCAAGCCTTCGCGCAGGGTTTCGCGCGACGCCTCCGCCTGCCTCTCGACGATATGCTCGGGAAGCCCGCATGCATGTGAGACGCCTTCGACGCGTTCGAGAGACGAGCGGCGGGGTTCGACGGAAGAGAGCGAGGAGGGCGAAACCTCCAGAACGACTTCGCCACCTCC
>JAQZDD010000211.1 GCA_028751055.1 Euryarchaeota archaeon Ods04
GACGGCGTCGGCGGTCCGGGCGCGGCGTACATCGGAGCGGGTCTCTGCGAGGCACAGGGCGCGTCGAGTCCCGTCGTCGCACTCATAGGCGACAACGAGCGCGAGATACGCGGGAAGAACGTCATACAGGACGCCGACAACCAAGCCATCTTGGAGCCGTTCACGACGGACACCTACGACCCTGAGACGGGCGAGCGCGCCGTCGAAGCCGTTGAGGACGCGCTACGCGAAGCGACGGCGACCGTCCCGCGTACCGTCGGCGTCAACTTAGCGGGCGATATCTTGGACGAGGAGGTCGAGAGCGCGCCGTCGAACGTCGACGTTTCGTATCCGCGGCACCGTCCCGCTCCCTCGGATGAGGAGGTCGGTACCATCCTCGAACTCCTGCGCGACGCCGATTCGCCCGTCGTTCTCGCTGGCGAGGGCGTCGTACGCGCTGATGCCTGCGACGCTCTCTCGCGTTTCGCCGAGGAGACGGACACGCCGGTCGTCACGACGATGAACGGAAAGGGCGCGGTCGCCGAGACGGAACCGTACGCTGTCGGCGTTGTGGGACGTTGGGGCTTCTGCGAGGTGGCGAACGAAGCCGTCGAGAACGCCGACTTGGTCGTCGGCTTGGGCGTCCGTTTTGGCGACCTCTCGACGGTCGGCTGGACGCTCATCGACGACGAAGCCGACATCGTGCACGTCGACTTGGACGCCGAATGGCTGAGCAAGAACTACGACGCCGACGTGGCTGTCATGGCGGACCTGCGTGCGACGGTCGACGCGCTCGTCGAGGGTGCGGAAGACGACGAGACGGGAGGAGACGCCGAACGTATCGAGAAGCTCGCCGAGGCACGCGACGAATGGCGCGCCTCGTTCGAAGACGAGTTCACGAGCGACGACTCGCCCGTCCTGCCTCAGCGCGTCGTCGCTGACATAGACCGTCTCATACCATCCGACGGCGTCCTCGTGAGCGCGACGAGCTACTCGGGATTCTTCACGGGCGCGTTCCACGAGGTTGAGGAGCCGGGTGTCGGCTACATTCAGGCGCGCGGTAGCGACGGAATAAACGTCTGTCTCCCACAGGCGATAGGCGTCCAGAAGGCGCGTCCCGACGAGACGGTCGTCGCGCTCTCGGGAGACGGCGGTATCGGCTACCATATCGCCGACTTAGAGACAGCGGCGCGCGAAGACCTCTCCCTTACTGTCGTCGTCATGAACAACGACGGTCTCGGCTCGTCGAAGGCGAGCCAGATAGGTACGGACAGCTTCCAGTACTCGGTCGACTTCCACGAGGGCGTAGACTACGCGCAGATAGCACGCGGATTCGGCTGTGAGGGCGTCAAGGTCGAGGAAGCCGATGCGTTCACCGAAGAACTCGAATCCGCCGTCGGTTCGGACGAGCCTACTCTCGTGGACGTACAGGTTGACCCGTTCCAGCTTCCGCCCATAATCGTCAGCAGGTAGCCCGTCTACTGACCGTCCGCCGCGGTCTTCGTGCTGTCGGCTTCGACGGCTTCCGTACTGCCTTTCTCCGTGTCGGCTGTGCCTTCTTCCATCTCTGCTTCGAGTTCCTTCTCGTACTCCTCGACCTCCTTCTTCGCCTCCATCTTCGCCTTGTCGAACTCCTTCTTTGCGTCGCCCGCGCTTCTTGCTAACTTAGGAATCTTGTCGGCACCGAACAGGAGGACGAGGAGAAGCAGAATCACGCCTATCTCCAGCGGTCCTAAGCCACCGATGAACAGGTAGACCGACATCAGACGACCACCCTTTTGGATACTATCTCTCCGACCGTCTTCCGGCTTGGAGCAGGTTCATAGACGCAGTTCTTCAGGTCGTGGTCGGTCACTATTCCGACGGGAGAGTCCCCGCTCTCGTCGGTAACGACTACGGTTCGTACTTCCTCCTCCTCCATCAGTTCCGACAGCACCGAAACGGGTGCCGTTCTGCTGACTGTCACCATCTCTTTACGTTCTACACTCCCCTTTGTCCCCTTCATCCTTACACCATCTAGCCGAAGGCACCCCGCGGTATTAAATCCGTGCGCACGTCTCCACTGTCTGAGAAAAAGTAAGCGTAAAAACGTCTGTCTCAGCTACCGGAAGGAATCCCCTGTGAGATGATACGTCGTGCTACCACGACCATGCTGTTGCCGAAGCCCTCTCCGAAGACGCCGTGCTCCTCCAACTTGTCGGACTGCATAGTGCTTACGAGTATATTGGAGCCGTCGATTAAGAGAAGTCTGGCTATCTCCACATCGTCTTTGAGCGAGTCGCCGTGCATCCAGTCTATCCCTGACTCGAACGTCGTCACGTTCTCGAAACCTTCGGCGTCGATGCGGTCACGTACCTCGTCAGTCAGCGTCCCCACAGAGACTGTAACGTCGCCGGCTTCGTCAGCCAGCCTCAGGCTTTCGAGGAGAGCGTCGTTCAGAACCGAGTCGTGACCTATCACGAGCACGATGTCGTTGTCGGCTTCTTCGATGAGCTTCTGCGTCCTGTTCTCTATCGTCCTCGAACCCGCGATAGACCACACCTCCTGAGTAGGCGACTCGGTTATGTCCACGTAGTCCATCTCATCGAGAACCGACTCGACCTTTTCTATCTGCTCGTCGTACTTGTCGCGTAGCGTATCGGTCGCCACCTGCACGGGCACGGCACGGAACTTCTTAGGACTCGAATGCTGTACCTCTACGAGTCCGTCGGCTTCGAGCACACGTATCGAATCGTATACACGCGTCCGTGGAACATCCGTTAGTTCGCTTATGTCCTTCGCGGTTCCGACGTTTATGCGCGAAAGACCGACAAACACCTCTGCCTCGTACTTCTTCAGACCTAGCTGTCGCAGTGCTTCGACCGCTTCTTCAGCGTCTTTTTCGTTCATTTGTCCCAACCCTTTCGGTTACGCGGAGTCTAATAATACTCCTAATGTAAAAAAGATGGTTCATTTTCGTGTCTTCCGGCTTCGGCTGCACCTTCGGAACCTCGTCCCGTTCATGTGTTCACTCGAATAATCAGAAGGGCTATATATAGGTGTTCAGATAAGCATATTCCAAGCGAAGGAGAACGACTTAAGCCAGTCGTCGGCTGTTCGGAGGCGAGCGTTGCTAAAGTTGTTTGAGAAGGCATGAGTACGGCGTTTTACTTCACGGAAGACGCGTTCTACGGAGTTCC
>JAQZDD010000329.1 GCA_028751055.1 Euryarchaeota archaeon Ods04
CCGCGGCGACAACTCGTACTACCTCTGGGTTGCGACGGCGTTCTCGCTCATCGTCGGAACCGCGGGTCTGCCACACGTTCTGGTGCGTTTCTACACCGTCGAGAACGAGACGATAGCACGGTGGTCGTGCGTCTGGGGTCTTTTCTTCATCTGTGTACTCTACCTCAGCGCGCCCGCTTTCGCGGCTTTCGGAACCGACCTCTATCTGTCCGAGATAGGCAACGTCTGGGGCGAGGGAGGCATGTCGGGCGCGGAAGGCGATGTCATCGTCGTCCTCGCAGGTCAACTAGCCGCGCTTCCGACATGGCTCGTCGGACTCGTCGCTGCCGGCGGCATCGCCGCGGCGATAGCGACGACATCGGGTCTTTTCATCGCTGCTTCGTCGGCGATGAGCCACGACATCTACACCAACATCGTCAACCCCGATGCGACGCAGCGACAGCAGATACTCGTCGGCAGGCTCACTATCATCCTGCTCGGCGTCGTCGTTACGCTGACAGCACTCGACCCGCCCGCGCTCATAGGCGAACTCGTCGCGCTTGCCTTCGCACTCGCCGGCGCGGTGCTGTTCCCGATGTTCTTCCTCGGTCTCTGGTGGGAGAACACCAACCGGCAGGGCGCGCTCGCGGGCATGGTGACGGGTCTCGTACTCTGGACCGTCGCTACGTTCAACACGATAATTCCGGAGACGGTAGGCTTCGTCGGCGCGCTCGCGGGACCCGACAACACGTTCTCGCCGTTCTTGGCGACATGGCTTCCCGCCATAGGCTCGGCACTCGTCGCCGTTCCTGTCGTATTCGCCGTCACCATCGTCGTTTCGAGGCTGACAGCCGAACCGCCGCTGGAGACGAAGCTTATGGTGCGTCAGTGCCACAGCCCCGAACCGATGGGTAAGGACATGACAGCCGAGGACGTGGTAGAGAACAACGTCGTCACGGACGGCGGCGAGGTCGTGGGCGTCGTCTCCGAGATGGAGGAAGAGGAGACAGAGATGGACGCTTACGACCAGACAGAGAAGACGGACGCTCGCAAGGAGACTGGGGCTGAAGAATCCGAGGAGACAGGGATAGAAACGGAGGCGACAGAGACCGACGACACCGAGGAGACGGAGGCAGAGACAGACGACTCAGAGTCCGAAAACAAGGAGAACGAATGATGTACGAAAGAATACTGGTTCCGACAGACGGCAGCAAGGTCGCACAGGCGGCGGTCGAACACGCGCTCGACATCGCGCAGAGGTACGACGCCGAGGTACACGCGCTCTTCATCGCCGACACCGACGCGGTTGCGTACAGCCTCGGCGCGGAGCAGGTCGACCGTATCCGGCAGGGCAAGTTCAGCGAGATGGAAGAACTCCGAGAGGAGGCGGAGGAGGCGACGGGATACGTCGTCGAGCGCGGCGAGGAACTCGGCTTGACGGTGCGTGAACGCCACGCCGGCGGAAAGCCTCACAGAGTCGTCGCCGACTACGCCGAGAAGGAGGGAATAGACCTCATCGTTATGGGAAGCCACGGACGTTCGGGTGTCCGGCGCGCTCTCCTCGGCAGCGTCACGGAGCGTACGCTGCGCTCGACACATATCCCCGTGCTCGTCGTCGACTACAAGGGCGCGGACGAGGACGAAGACGACGATGTAGGAGCATGAAAGTGAGCAGCGTCGCCGACCGTATCCGCGAGAACGCCGGCGGGATGTTCGCAGACCTCGTCTTCGCTGTTGTCTGGGTCGCGGTCGTGACGGCGGTACACGGCGTGCTTCAAGGACCTGGCTGGGCGTACTACATGCTCCTGCTCGCGGGTGTGCCCGCCTACTTCGTCTTCCATGCGTCGCTCTCGGCTGCGACAGAAGAGACGGCGACGGAAGAGACAGCGGAGGAGGCGGCGACGGAGGGAGAAGAGAAAGCGAAGAACGATTAGTGTCCGGACACTGAGTAGGTGTAGAAACGGATGCCCGACGACAGACGGACGTTAGAGACGAGAGAGCCTGCCGACGAGACGGTAGAGCCGCCCGAGTCTTTCGTGGAGCAGGCGAACGTCTCCGAGGAGTCGGTGCTC
>JAQZDD010000401.1 GCA_028751055.1 Euryarchaeota archaeon Ods04
GCAGCAGAGGAGCGCGCTCGACGACTGGGGCATGCCCGAAGCGAAGAAGGAGGTGCTTCTGTCGTTCATCACATCCACGTCGGGGATACTCGGAACACCTCCCGAGGTCGAACGTTTCGAAGACGGCGACCGATGGGAGGTCGCGGGCGTCGAACTCGAAGCCGTGCACTCGCCCGGGCACACGGCAGGACTGACCTGCTTCGCCGTCGAGGACGACGACAAGGACGACTACGAGGTCTTCACGGGAGACGCGCTTCTGCCTGTCTATACGCCCAACGTCGGCGGCGCGGACGTGCGTGTAGACGAGCCGCTCGAAAGGTACGTCGAGACGCTTTTCCGTATCGCCGACCGCGACTTCGACCGTGCGTATCCCGGACACCGAGAGCCGATAGAAGAGCCGACAGAGCGTGCCGTCGAGATAATCGAGCACCACCGCGAGAGGTCTGAGAAGGTTGCGGGCGTCCTTCGTGACGAAGGCGCGTGCAACGCGTGGGAGATGGGTGCGCATCTCTTCGGCGAGTTGGAGAGCATACATATCCTGCACGGACCCGGCGAGTCGTACGCGCACTTAGAGCACATGGAGCGACACGGCGTAATCTCGTCGTACAGGGACGACGAAGACGGAACCGTGAGATACGAACTCGAAGACGCGGACGCGCTCGACGACTGCATACCGTCGACCGACGGCTACGTCTGAACGGAAGTTGCAACACGCGTTAGACGACGGTGTTTTCGAGCGTCCCTATCCCCTCGACGGTGAGCGCGATACTGTCGCCGTCGTCCAGAAACTTACCGAGTTCAAGCCCGCATCCGCCGCCGACGGTGCCACTTCCGAGAACGTCGCCGGGATACAGCGTCTCGTTCTGCGAGACGTACTCGACGATATCGGCGAAAGAGTGGTACATCTCGCCGACGACGCCCTCCGACCACGTCTCGCCGTTGACCTCGGCGGTCATGCGTGCGTCCTCAACCTCGAACGAGTCGGCTGTGACGAGGTACGGTCCGAAGGAGTTGGCGAAGTCCTTGCCCTTCGCAGGTCCGAGTCGTCCCTGCATCTCCTCCAACTGTTTGTCGCGCGCGCTGAAGTCGTTGTAGACGGTGTAGCCCGCGATATGTTCGTCGGCTTCTTCTGCAGGGATGTCGCGTCCCTTCCTGCCGATTACGGCAGCGACTTCGAGTTCGTAGTCCCTCTGTTCCGAGTACGTGGGCCAGGGTACGTCGTCGCCGTCTCCGTACGTCACGTCGGGATTCGGGTTGCCCTTGTAGTAGATAGGAATGTCGTACCAGACATCGGGAGGGTCGCCGCCCATGCTGTTCCTGACGTGCTCCTCGAAGACCATGAAGTCGCGGAGCGTGTTGGGACGCGGGAGGGGCGGGAGGAGGTTCACGTCGTCGGCGTC
The DNA here is from genome assembly GCA_028751055.1 of Euryarchaeota archaeon Ods04. GTDB lineage: Archaea > Halobacteriota > Halobacteria > Halobacteriales > Halorutilaceae > Halorutilus. The sequence goes on from JAQZDD010000401.1 coordinate 1,401, forward strand.
GAGCGGAAAGACGAGTCTTTCGCCCGTCGGAGCGCGGTCTTCGTCGGCGTCGGCACGGGCGTCCTCGGCGTGTTCGAGTGCCTTGCGCGCCGCGTCGAGCGCGCGTTTGCCGCGCTGGAGGAACGTCAGCATATCGCTCGGTGCGTGCGTCTCGGCGAC
>JAQZDD010000267.1 GCA_028751055.1 Euryarchaeota archaeon Ods04
CGGGTTACCTATATGGAGACGGTGACCGTCGACATCGGCGCGCACGCCCTTTCCGACGGTCGCTTTGAATCCGCTCGAATCGGGTACGTCCAGCCCTCGTTCCTCCGCCGCTTCGACGGTCGCCTGAGCGAGATGGTGTTCGGAGAGCGACTGTACGCCAGCCGAGAGTGCGAGAAGACGCTCCGCTGTGACCGTCTCTCCGTCGAGCGTCGCGCCTTCGCGTGTCTCCACGTCCGAAAGACGTGTGTCGCCTTCCGTAAGTGTGCCCGTCTTGTCGAACGCAACTGCGTCGATGCTTGCCGCCGTCTCGACGTGCTCGCCTCCCTTGAAAAGGACGCCCTGACGCGCACCTGCGGTTATCGCCGAAAGCACAGCCGCGGGTGTCGATATGATGACGGCGCACGGCGAGGCGGCGACCATCAACGTCATCGCCCTGTAGAACGTGCTGTCGAACTCGGCACCCATACCGAGCGGCAGGACGATAGCCGCCGCTGTGAGTCCGAACACACCGAGCACGTACGGCTGTTCGAGCCTGTCTATCAGACGCTGTGTCGGTGCCTTCTCGCTCTGTGCCTCCTCGACCATATGTATGAGACGTGCTATCGCCGACTCGTGTGCTTCACGTGTCACACGTACCTCCAAGCTACCGCTACCGTTCATCGTGCCGCCGTAAACCTCGTCGCCCTTTCGCTTCGGCACGGGCATCGACTCGCCTGTGAGCGAAGACTCGTCGACCTCCGTCTCGCCTTTCTCGACGACGCCGTCGAGCGGCACACGGTCGCCCGGTCGCACGACGAACACGTCGCCTACCTCGACCTCCTCAACGGGAACCGTTACCTCCTCACCGTCGCGTAGGATGCGCGCAGACTCCGGACGTATCTCCATCAGCGACCTGATTGCGTGGCGCGACCGACCGACGGCGTAATGCTGTAAAACGTTCGAGAGCGAGAAGAGGAAGAGGAGCATCGCGCCCTCGAAAGGCGCGCCGACGATTAACGCACCCGTCGCGGCGAGTATCATCAGCAGGTCTATGTCGACAGCAAGATGGCGAAGCGTCTCGACGCTGTTTCTCAGACCGTACCATCCCCCGAAGACGTACGCAGCGCCGTATCCCGTCCAGACGACCGACGGCGACGCGCCGAGCCAGCCAGCCACCAAGCCGGTGAACATCCCGACGAACGTGACGGCGACGAAGGCTGTCTCCCTGCGTAGTCTCTGTCTCCCGACTACCTCGTCCTGTCTACCGTCTCCGGCTTCGTCGTCGCGTACCGTGGCTCCGAACTCCCTGACCTTCTGTTTTATTTCTTCTTCCGTGACCTTGTCGGCGTCATATCTGATGGTCAGAAGACCGCTCCGGAAAGAGACGTCCGCGTCGCGCACACCGTCGGTGCTGAGAAGACGCCGTTCGAGCGCGAGCGCGCACGACTCACAGCTTCTGCCGCCTTCCTGTTCGACGTAGAGTCTGGCTGAGACATCGGACTCCACGAATCCCATCGAGGACGTGGAGTCAGAGGCTGTGTCAGACGCCGGTTCGTTGTTCATTGTAGTGTTTCCGTTCACTCTGTCTACCACGTCATGGCTACCACGACGACGAGTCCGGTCAGAGCCGTTGTCACGAGAACGGCGGCGACCTTCATACCGAGTTCGCGCCCCCCGAAGAACGCCGCTATACCCGCCTTTACGAGCGTGTTGGTGACCGCACCTATCACGATACCGGTCGCGGCGGTCGTCTCGGATATCTCGCCGTCGGCGGACAGCCTGCTCAACGATATGGTTATGGCGTCTATGTCGGCAAGTCCGGAGAAGAAGGCTGTGGCGTAGACACCGGAGTCGCCAAACGCACGCGCCCCTTCGCGCGACACCAAGAGGACGACGGCGAAGAAGACGCCGAAGAGAAGCGCGGGACGTAGACGGAAAGGATTCGAGGTGTCGAGTTCGACCGTCTCCTCGTCGGCGCGCCGCCGGAAGACGACGAAGGCGAGCGTGACGCCGACGACGACCATCGCGCCGACAGGTACGGCGACCGTCGGCAGTAGCGAAGGGTTGACGACGGCGACCTCTATCAGCATACGCGGGAACATCGCCATCGAGGCTATCGATATTGCGAAAGCGTAGACCGAGATGAACGAACCGCCGCGCCCTGCCTTAGAACTCAGAGAGACTGTCGTCGCCGTCGAAGAAGCCATGCCGCCAAGGATACCCGAGAGCGCGATACCTTTCTCGGCACCGAGGTACTTCGTGAGGAGGTACGCGCCCAAGCTGATGCCTGAGACTAAGACGACCATGAGCCAGACGAAGCTAGGGTTGAGACCGAAGAGGAGATCCATCTGACTGTTCGGAAGCAGCAGAAGCGCGGCGGGCGCGACTAAGAGAAACTTCAGCATGTCCGTCATCTCTCTGTCCTCTATACCCTCGGCGAAGCCGTGCATCCACGGCTTCGCGGCTAAGATGGATGTCGTGACGATGCCGAGAACGACAGCTATCACGAGACCTTCGTCGGAATGCATCGCCATCGCGCCGTAGACGAAGGTCAGGAGCATCGTGACGGCGGTCGTCGCGCCGATGTCTTCGTGCGCGAAGACCTTGCCTGC
>JAQZDD010000354.1 GCA_028751055.1 Euryarchaeota archaeon Ods04
AACGGATAGGTCTCAGCCGTGCGCTCAAGGGTTAAGATTAAGAACGGCGTCGCCTTTCTACCGGCATGAAGCTAGGTCTCGTAGTCTCGGAGTTCAACCGCGAGGTGACGCGTGAGATGGAAGAGCGCGCGGTCGAAAGGGCAGAAGAACTCGGCGCGGAGGTCGAGAAAGTCGTCGTCCCCGGCGCGTACGACACACCGCTCGCGGCGAAAAGGCTGTGTGAACGCGACGACATAGACGCCGTGGCGACAGCAGGCGCGGTCGTGAAGGGCGACACCGACCACGACCGTGTCGTCACCGAAACAGCGGCGGAGGCTCTGACGCGTCTTTCGCTCGAACACGACAAGCCCGTCACGCTCGGAATCGCAGGTCCGGGGATGTCCGCCGCGGAGGCGCGTGAACGTCTCGACTACGGCGCGCGGGCGGTAGAGAGCGCGGTCGAACTCCTCGAAGAACTCGACTAAAGATGGAGACGTACGTCTACTTCGACGCTCTGCGCGTCATCGCCGCCGTCGCTATCTTCGCTTACGCGTCGTACCTCGACATACGCGAGCGGCGCGTGCCGCACAAGACGTGGTACCCGCTCGGAGTCGTCGGAACCATCGCGCTCCTCGCCGACCTGATACTGCGCGACCCCGGCACCGTCCTGACCTTCTTAGCTATCTCGTTCACGCTCGGCGTCGTCTTCGGCTACGGCTTCTACTACTTAGGCACGTTCGGCGGCGCGGACCGTTACGCGCTCGTCGTTCTCGGCTTCGTCTTTCCGATGTATCCGTTTCTTGGCACGCAGTTCGAACCCGCCGTCGTCTCCGATACACAGGTGTTCTTCTTAGCCATACTCGGAAACACGGTGCTTGCGGGTATCGTGTACCCCTTGAAGCTTTTCGTCGAGAACATCGTGAAACGTAACACGGCGAACCCCTTAATCATGCTACTCGCCAAACGCGTCCCGACCGACTCGTTGCACAACGAGTTCGGTAAGATAATCGGCACCGACGAAGACGTTTCGATACGAAAGAGCGGACTGTTCGGCGGCACGGAGGGTGTCTCCGACATCGACTTCTTCCGCGACTATGTCGAGTGGCGCAATGTCGAGAGTCTGCGCGACGTGCGCGAGATGGATCTGAAGCTTTCCCAGTTCGTCGACGAGACGCCGTGGGCTACCGACGACCTCGAACGCGACAAGAAGGAGTTACGGCGTATCGCTGAGCAGGACGCCGTCTGGATATCGCCCGGCATACCGTTCATCGTCCCCATGTTCATCGGTCTCGTCGTCGCTGTCGCGTACGGTGACGTGCTGTTCGCTCTGATGCGCGCCGTTTTTGGTATCTGAGTCCTTTTTGCGTCCATGGAAGAGACGGCTGTCGAAATAGACTACGGCGACGACGGTCTGGTGCCGGTCGTCGCGCAGGACGCCGAGAACGGCGACGTTCTCATGCTCGCATACGCCGACGAGGAGGCGGTTGAGCGGACACGGGAGACGGGGTACGCGCACTACCACTCGCGTTCGCGCGACGAGACGTGGAAGAAGGGCGGGACGAGCGGACACACGCAGAAGGTTAGGGAGGTACGTGTCGACTGTGACGCCGATTCGCTGCTGTACGTCGTAGAACAGGAGGTCGGCGCGTGCCACACGGGACACCGTTCGTGTTTCTACCGCACCCTTGACGGAGAGAACGTCGGCGAGAAGGTCTTCTCCCCCGAGGATGTCTACTGATACTAAACGCCCACGGAGGTCGGAATGACGCTCGACGAAGACGAGTTCACGTCCGAGACTGTCGAGTTCCTCCGGAGTGCCGACGACGGGCGACGCAAGGAGATGGGGCAGTACTTCACGCCCCGTTCGGTCCGAGAGACGCT
>JAQZDD010000040.1 GCA_028751055.1 Euryarchaeota archaeon Ods04
CTGTCGAACGAAAACACAATAACACCCTACGCTAAACCTTTTCGTACGGGTACCTCACGTACTCATGCCACCATGAGCACGAACATCTCGGTCTCGGACGAAGTCTACGAACTGCTCAAAAGGGAGAAGGGGGACAGAAGCTTCAGCGAGGTGATAGAGGAGAAGGTAGAAGCAGGTGGTAAGATAGAAGACGTTGTAGGAGCGGGTGTTCTGGACGAAGAGACCTACAGAGAGGTGAAGGGCGACATCCGAGAACTCAGTCAGGGAACAGGTGAAAGGCTCGAATGAAGCTTCTCGACACCGCCGTTTCTCATTGAGGATAACGAGCCTTGCCGTGTGATAGGTGTCAGATGCCAGCGTGTCAAGCCTGTCTGACCATGTCCCTCGACGGACGTGGGGGCAAAACGGAGTATCTACGCTTCCATACTTCCAATCCAGTTATACATCCGGCGACGTAACATCCTCCATGCCCGAACTCGACGACCTCTTAGACGACTACCTCGACGCCGTGCTCGAACGGAACCCGCACATAGCGACCGTCTTAGGCGTACACGAGTACGACTCCGAACTGCCGAGCGGGACGCGCGCCTCGGTCGATGACGAGATAGACGCAGCGCGCTCCTTGCGCGACGAACTCGACGGATTCGAGGGATACGAGGCAGAGTTGGCGCGCGCGAGCCTCGACTACGACCTGTACGAGATGGACGAACTCCGTCTCTGGGAGCGCGACCCGCAAGCCGCCGATGCTGTCGTCTCGTTCGTCTACCCGCTCTACACGCGCAACTTCGCGCCTTTCTACGAGCGGATGGAACGTATCGCCGACCGACTCGAAGGAGTGCCCGGATACTTGGAGGAGTCGCGCGACCGCGTCGTCGAACCCGTCGAGGCGTGGGTCGAACTCGAAAGGGAGGCGTGCGAGACGGTACCGGGCTTCCTGCAGCTTGTCGCGGACGAGGCAGGCGAGATGGAGCGTCAGGACCTCGCGTACCGTGTCAGCGTCGCGTGCGAAAAGGTCGTAGACGCGCTCGACGAACACGTCGAGTGGCTCGCCTCGCTCGAAACGACGGACGCAACGGATGCGGACAAAGACTGGCGCGTGGGACGCGAGACGCTCGACGAACTCCTCGAAAAACGTTGTCTGCCGCCGTCTGACGAAACCGTCTCCATGGCGGAGGAAGAACTGACGGAGGCGAACGGTGCTCTCGCCGACGCCGTCGAGGCAATGGGCGCGGAACCTACCGACGCCGTCGACGCTGTCGAAGCCGACCGTCCCGCACCCGACGCCGTCTTAGACGAGTACATCGACGCCGTGCACGAGGCGCGTTCGTTCGCGGCATCGGTAATCGAGATGCCCGAGGAAGGCGTAAACGTCGCGGAGACGCCCGGGTACGTCGCCCCGCTCATCCCCGACACGGCGTACTTCGAGCCGACGCCTTTCGGCGACGAAACCCCGTCCTACTACGTCACACCGTCGGGCGACCATCCGCGCGCCGAGATAGTCGGACGCGCTGTCTCCGACCTTTACCCCGGCGCGCACCTCCAGAAGAGTTTCGAGGCTGCGAACCCCTCGAAAGCCGTCTTGCTCGCGGGCAGGTTCAACGCCTTCGGCGACGACTTCGTCGAGGGCTGGCGCGGATACGCCGAACGCTTAGCCGTCGAGTCAGGTTACGGAGACGCGCGTTTCCGTGCCTACGTCGCACGCAACCGTATCGTCTCGGCGTGCCGTGCTATCGTCGACATCAGGATGCAGACGGGCGATATGACGCTCCGTGACGCCGCTGAGTTCTTAGCCGACGAGGCGGGTATCGACGGCGAACAAGCCGTCGCCGAGGCGCGCGAGTACAGCCGCGGACCGGGCGAACAGGTTTCGCGTCTCGTCGGCACGGACGCGCTCTTGAACCTGTGTGAGGGTAAGGACGCCGAGTTCAGGAGCCGTCTTCTCGACGGTGGCGGCGTGCCCGTCGAGTTTCACAAGAAGAGGCTGCTCAGGTAGTCGGTCGGGACGAGCCTATACGCCCGACGCCGCCCGCGCCACGAGTTCGTTCCTGTCGTTCTCGTACTCCTCCAGCACTTTCGTCGCTTCATCGCCACCTATCTCCCGCAACGCCTTCGCCGCGCTGAGCCTGACGGACTCCTCGGGGTCGTCTTCGAGCGTTTTGGCGAGCGCGTCGACCGCACCTTCTCCGTCGACACCTATGTGCGCGAGTGCGTCCGCCGCCGCGCCGCGCACCTTCGGCGACTCGTTTTCGAGAGTGTCGACGAGCGCGCCGACCGCCGCCTCGTCGCCTATCTTACCGACCGTCTCAGCCGCCTTTGCGCGGACGTGCGTCTGAACCCTCTTCTCGGGGTCGAGCATATCGACGAGTTCGTCGGTCGCCTCCTTGCTCCCGATACGTCCGAGCGCGTCCATCGCGTCCAGCTTCGTGTCGTTGTTCCGGAGTTCTTCCACGAGAACGTCGACAGCCGCTTCGTCGCCGATACGTCCGAGAGCCTCGACGAGTTCGCGGCGCATGAAGATGGTGTCGTAGCCCTGTATCCGGAGAGCCTGTATGATGGGTTCGGCGTTCTTCTCCGCCTTGAACCGCTTGAGACCAGATAGCTCGGGCGGGAACTCGGTGAAGTCGTTGTCGAAGAAGCCGAGTTCGGCGAGTTTCTGCTTAGTGGTCTTGTCTTCTTCTTCCTCCTCTTCCTCGGCTTCCGCTTCTTCTTCTGCTTCTTCTTCGGCGTCCTCCTCGTTCTCCGCTTCCTCTGCGTCTTCGTCTACCTCAGCTTCGTCCGTCTCGACTGTTTCATCTTCCTCTTCGGCTTCGTCCCCCTCATCCGTCTCCGCTTCCTCAGAGTCTCCCTCATCCTCCTCTGTCCCGTCCCCCTCGGCTGTCTCCGTCTTCTCTTCCTCGTCTGCTTCTTCTGCTTCCTCTTCGGTTTCTACATCCACGTCGTCCTCGGCTTCTGCTTCCATTTCCTCTTCGACTGATTCTTCTGCTTCCTCTTCGGCGACCTCCTGTTCTTCCGTCTCTGCCTTAGACTCTTCTTCGTCTTCGACTTCTGCAACTTCCTCTTCTTTTCCCGCCATCCCCTTCGCCTGTTCCAGCCATCCCTCGACGGTCTTCTCAGGCGCGTCCGCCGTCTCTGCCGCCTCCGCCGCGCTCATCTCGGCGAGTTCGGCGACCGACTCGACGCCCGCTTCGCGTAGGCGACCGGCGTACGTGGAGCCGATGCCGCGTATCTCCTCCAGACGGTCGTTGTCGCTCATGCCGACATCTTGCCGCCGTGGCTCTAAGTAACTTGCCGTAAAAGAGGCTCGGCGTCAGAAAGGCGACTCTATCTCCATCCCGCCGTCTCCTCCCGTGCCTATCTCGACCTTGTTTATCTCGTCTACCGACCGCGGAAGCTGGTTCCGTATGGCGGACATCGTCGCGTCGGAGATGCCGCATCCCGAGCACGCGCCCTCCAAACTGAGACGTAGTGTTCCGGTACTTTCGTCGATGTCCTCGATGACAGCCTTTCCTCCGTGCCCCTGTATCTGGGGAAAGTTGCGCGCCAAGAAGGCACGGACGCGTCCTTCGAGCGTGTCGTCGAAGTCGTCGTCCTCGGCAAGCGACGGCGTCTCGACACGGAAGCCTGCGCGCCCGTTCTCAACGACGTAGTCGACCGTACATCCGTCGACGGCGGCGGCGGACTCCTCGGAGACGTAGATGGGCACCTCGTTGTCCTCGACGACCACCTCGTCGGCGGCGGGCGAGTCGGCGAACTCCAACGTGTATGACGCCTCGCCGTCGGAGTACTCGACGGAGACGCTTATTCCGTGTCCTTCCATCCCGCGTTCATCGAGGAGCTTGATTATCTCTTTCTCGGCTTCCTGTGTGATGTCTATGTTGAGGCTGTCGGTCATGTTCGAGATTCAGCGTCGACCGACAAAAGCTTCACGGGCGAAGACGGTTGAGCCAGTCGTCGAGTGCGTCGGGTCTGACCGGCGGCGAACACGTGAAGCATCGACAGACGTATCCCGTCCCGTCGTCGCGCGCCTCGCGTCCGTCCCAGACCGGCACCGACGCGTCGCTCAGTCCGAGTTTTTCCTTCCACCCGTCGAGTTCTTCGTCCGTGGGCGGACGCGGAGCAACGAGCGCGCCCGGCGCGTACGTTGAACCGAGTGCTTCGCGCCACGCTTCGTGTTCCTCGGCAGGCACGACTTCGAGCGGGTTGGTGTGTCTGTCCACAGCGAGAACCGTGGATTCGTGTCCGACGGGACGGCGTTCCGCCTCGCCGACGTGAGCCTGAACCGCCTTGCGCGCAGGCTCCTCAAAGGCGTCGTCGAACGACGAGAGAGCGACGAGAAGGTCGATGGCGACACCCGCGCTCGCCGGCGTCGATGTGTCGGTTGTTTCGCGCGGACGTGTCACGAGGTCCTCGCCGCTCTCGGGCGTGTAGTAGAGCGTACCGTCGTCGTAGAACTCGTCGACGACTGCGTGTCCGAGTTCGAGCGCGAAGCCGAGATGTTCGGGCTTCGACGTAGCACCGAACGTGTCGAGCGCGCCGCGCGCGACGAATGCGTAGTCGTCTAAGTAGCCGTCGACCTTGACCTCGCCGTCTTTGTAACGTCGTGAGAGCCTCTCATTTTCGTCGTCCCAGAGCGTCTCGCGGACGAAGGAGAGGGCGTCCTCCGCCATCCGCGTGTACCTTTCGTCAAGGACGACACCGCCCGAAGCAAGTGCCGAAACCGTCATGCCGTTCCACGAAGCGAGAACCTTCTCGTCACGTGGCGGACGCGGGCGTTCCTCGCGCGCCTCGCGTGCTTCCTCTCGGACGCGTTCGACCGCTTCGCGCGTCTCTTCGACTGTCTCGTCGCGCTCCTCGGCGAGTTCCTCGACGGTCTTCGAGACTGTAAGGACGTTGCTCCCCTCGAAGTTCCCCGCCTCCGTGACGCCGTACCGTTCGACGAACAGTTCGGCGTCCTCCTCGTCCTCGAAGACGGAGCGCGCCTCCTCGGAAGTCCAGACGTAGAAAGCACCCTCTTCGCGCTCGCCCGTCTCTTCGCGCACGCTCTGTGCGTCGAGCGTCGAGTAGAACGCGCCTTCGGGCGAACGCATCTCGCGTTCCAGGAACTCGAAAGTTCGTCGTGCCGCGTCTGCGTAACGCTCGTCGCCCGTGACGCGGTAAACGTCGAGGAGAGCACGCGGTATCTCGGCGTTGTCGTAAAGCATCTTCTCGAAATGCGGCACGGTCCAGTCTTGGTCGACGCAGTAACGGTGGAAGCCGCCGCCGACGTGGTCGTGCAGACCGCCGCGTACCCACGCGTCCGCCGTCTCCTGGGCGACATCCAGAAACACGTTCATGTCCGTTCGCTCGTACGCGCGCAGAAGCACGTCGACACGGAGCGGATGCGGGAACTTCTGTCCGCTTCCGAAGCCTCCGTGTGTCCTGTCGGCGTCGTCGACGACTGCATCCGCCGCCGTGACGACTAAGTCGTCGTCAGGCTCTTGGCTCGCCCGCGTCGACGCGTCGGGCGAGTCCGCGCTCTCGACGCGCCGTGTCCAGTCGTCTGCGCGCTCTTCTAGTTCGTCGCGTTTCTCCTCCCAAGCCTCGGCTATCGACTCCAGAACCTCGACGAACGACGGCATACCGCGCCGCGGTTCGTCAGGGTAGTACGTGCCGACGTAGAACGGTCTTCCGTCCGGAGTGAGGAAGACGGACAGGGGCCAGCCGCCGCGTCCCGTCGACATCTGACACACCTTCTGGTAGATACTGTCGACGTCGGGACGCTCCTCGCGGTCGACCTTGACCGGCACGAAGTTTTCGTTCAGAACCTCGGCTGTCTCCTCATCCTCGAACGACTCGTCCTCCATGACGTGGCACCAGTGGCAGGCGGAGTAGCCGACGCTCAGGAAGACGGGCACGTCACGTTCGCGCGCCTCCTCGAAGGCTTCGTCGTCCCAAGGGTTCCAGTGTACAGGATTGTCGGCGTGCTGTTGGAGATACGGGCTTTTCTCGTCTGTGAGTCTGTTTCTGTTGCGGGTCACGGAAACTATAAAACACGCATGCCTAAACCATCTGCGAGAACCTTCGTCTCCACAAAATATTCTTGAATTTGGGTTAGACGTGAGGGGCAGCAAACGTAGTATATAAATTTAACTATTATCTGCGCCTCTGTATCAAATTCAGCCCCAATATTTTTTACTTAGCGTCACTTCCCCACCTCTAACCCAATGACGGACAAAAACCTTCCCCCGGAGGCACCGGGTACGTACAGACCTTACGGTGTCAAACCGTACTACCTACCGGACAAACTCCCGCCGGAGAAGGAGATTGAGATTGACGGTGATCTTCGGGAATCGTTGGAAGACGCAATCTACCAACTCGGGATACTCGAAGGAATCAGCGAGGAAACCGACACCAATCCGATTGTGTACACCTCGTTAGTCAGACGGGAGGCTGTGGAGTCCGTGTTGATAGAGGGTGCTGAGATACAGATTGAAGACCTCTTCCGACCGGATACTTTCGAAGCCGACGAAGTTACGAAGGACGTTCAGGAAGGACTCAACTACGAAGTAGCGGTGCACGAAGGTGCAGAAGCCCTCGACGAAGCCGGCGAGATAACCCTCGATATCCTGAAAGACCTTCACAGGACATTACTCAAAGACGCACGTGACGAAGGCGATACTCTCGGTGAGTTCCGAGACAGGCCCGTCCATATACCCGCACCGGATCCTGCTTCTGAGCCGTTCATACCTCCCGCCCCGACGAAGGTTCCTGAGTTGATGAAGAACCTCGAACGGTACATCCAGAACGACAGCGGTTACCACAAACTGCTGGACATCGGTATCGTGCACTACCAGATAGAGACGATACATCCGTTCAGCGACGGTAACGGACGGCTCGGACGGCTGCTCATCACCCTGCAGTTGATAGATTACGGATACCTGACCAAGCCATACCTCTACCCGAGTGCTTACTTCAACAAACACAAAGTGGAGTACGTCAAGAGACTGCGAGCGGTCAGCGAAGAAGGTAGATGGGAGGAGTGGCTCAGGTTCTTCGTCGACGGTATCCGTCAGCAAGCAAAGGAAGCAGCCGAAAGAACGGACGAACTACGGGAACTCCGGAGGGAGTACGAGGGCAGATACGGAGACGAGAAAACCGCCAAGGATAGACTCGCAATGCGGCTGTTCAAACACCCGTACCTTACTACGAAGGACGTACAGGAGATTCTCAACGTTAGCTCCCAGACAGCGCGCAACGCTATACAGTCGCTTGAGGAAGAAGGTGTGCTACAGGAAACGACCGGCAAGGAACGTTATCAGGAGTACAAAGCCGTGGACATATTCGACATCCTCAACAGACCTTTCGGGGAGTGAGTGTCACAGCTTCTCGTTCATTTATCTTCGTCCCCGTACCCGTACCGCGCCGTCGCGCCGCACTCCTCACACCTCACAGAGACGTGTCCGCGGTCGGAAAGCAGACGCACGCGCGCGTTCTTGCCCGGCACTAAGTACGCGCCGCACGAGTCGCAGTAACGACGTTTGAGGTACGACGGCATGCGCACACGCTCCTTCTGCGCTATCTCGCGCGCCCTCTCTACGTACCGTTCCGCGCGCTCGGGGTTGTCGTCGTGCACCTCGTCGGCGAGTTCGAACAGACGTTCGATACGTTCGCGTGCGACGGACACGTAACGCGCTTTGTCGCGCCGTCTAATTACGTTTCGTTTATGCCTCCGGCGCGCACGTCTCCTCCATGCTCTTCGTCACGAGCAACCCCGGAAAGGCACGCGAGGCGGAGGAAATTCTCGGTAGCGATGTAGAACAGGTTGACTACGACTGCGTCGAGATACAGTCCGACTCGCTCGC
>JAQZDD010000200.1 GCA_028751055.1 Euryarchaeota archaeon Ods04
CCGACGGTCTCGACGAGGTTGTCGTTCCTGTTGAGACAGCCCTTGAGTTCACCCTCATGTGTCACACGCAGGCGGTGACAGTTAGCGCAGAAGGTCGGGTTGCCGACGGGGTCGACTATCTCGACGTAGCTACTGCCTTCGCCGACGACGTACCTCTTGCGGCTGTGCATGTCACGCACGACGACTTCGTCGGCGCGCTCCTCCAGCCATCCGCGTACCTCGTCTAGGTCGGTACGTCTCTCCTCGCCGCCGACGAGTTCGGGCATGTACTCGATTATCTGGAGACGCATGCCGTCGTTCTCTACCACGTAGTCGACCATCTCGGGCAGGTGCTCTGCTGTGCGGTCGGCGAGAACGAAGTTGAGCTTCACGGGTGTGAGACCTGCGTCGAGAGCGGCGTCGACACCCTCGACCACACGGTAGAAGTTTCCCTCGGTTATCTCGCGGAAGGCTTCTGGGTCGAGCGAGTCCATCGAGACGTTGACGCGCTCCAGACCGGCTTCGACGAGATCTTCGGCGCGTCCCGGAAGGAACGTCCCGTTCGTCGTCATGCTGACCTCCGAACCTTCGAGCGACGCTATGCCTTCGACGATTTCGTCGAGGTCGGCACGGAGCATAGGCTCGCCGCCCGTGAGCTTGAACTCGTCTATGCCGTATGAATGGGCGGTGCGCGCGAGACGCAGGACGTGGTCGGTCGTCATCTCGTTGTCCGCTGGCTCTCGCGGTCCGCGTGTATCGCCCAGACCCTCGTTGTGGCAGTAGAAACAGTCGAAGTTGCATCTGTCCGTGAGCGAGATGCGGATTCCTCGCGTCTCGCGTCCGAACGAATCCACGAGCGACGTTTCCATGGAAGACTGATAAGCACCCGAATAAATTAAATCTTGTCCAGACAAGACACAACTGAGACGTAAGTCGTAGAAGGTGGAAGTGATACGTGATACGCGAAGACGTAGACGGGTAAGTCGCCCGACGGGACTGTATATCGCGGGTGAAATTACCAAACTTTATACGAAACCCGATAGAACTTCGGGTATGCTCCGGAGTGGTCGATTTTTGGCTCGGCTTGCTCAACTCGGATAGAGCGACTGCTCCGGCAGACACAGATACAGACTCAGAGGTGTTCTCATGACGGACAGCGACAGCCACATACAGACCGAAGAGGGTGACAGCGACGGCTACGACCACGACGAGGTGGAGAGACGTTGGCAGGAGACATGGCGAGACGAGGAGGTGTTCGCGGCGGACGACGACGTTCCCGAGGAAGACAAGCGGTACGTGCTCGGGATGTTCCCGTACCCGTCGGGAAAGATGCATATGGGACACGTCCGTAACTACACAATAACGGACGCCTACGCCCGGTACAAACGTCTTCAGGGCGACGAGGTTCTACATCCGATGGGCTGGGACTCGTTCGGGCTTCCCGCCGAGAACGCTGCGTTGGAGCGCGACACCAACCCGCGCGACTGGACGCTCGACTGCATCGAGACGATGCGCGACCAGATGGAGGCGATGGGCTTCGGCTACGACTGGGACCGCGAGGTCACGACGTGCGAACCCGACTACTACCGGTGGAACCAGTGGCTCTTCAAACGTTTCGCCGACGAAGGGCTGGTTGAGTACAAGGAAGGGGACGTCAACTGGTGCCCCGACTGCGAAACCGTCTTGGCGAACGAACAGGTCGAGGACGGTGCCTGCTGGCGGTGCGACTCGGTAGTCGAGGAACGCGCACTCGACCAGTGGTATCTGTCAATCACCGACTACGCGGGCGAACTCTTAGACGGTCTCGAAGAGTTGGACGGCTGGTCCCAGAGCGTCAAGGAGATGCAGCGCAACTGGATAGGAAGGCAGGAAGGCGCGACGGTGCCTTTCGAGGTCGAGGGACACGGCGACGTAGACTGTTTCACGACGCGTCTCGACACGCTGTTCGGCGCGACGTTCGTCGCGCTCGCACCAGAGCACACGGTTGCCGAAGAAATCGCCAAGGAGAACGACGAAGTCGCCGACTTCATCGAGAGCGTTCCCGAAGACCGCGAACCCGGCGGCGAAAAGAGAGGTATCGACACGGGGCTGACTGCGACAAATCCCGCGAACGGCGAGGACGTGCCCGTCTACGTCGCCGACTTTGTTCTGACTGACGTGGGTACAGGCGCGATAATGGCTGTCCCGGCGCACGACGAACGCGACCACGAGTTCGCTCAGGAGCACGGCATACCCATCCGCCAAGTAATCGAGCCAGCCGAGGAGGACGAGGAAGTCGACGTTCAGGAGGAAGCCTACACGGAGGACGGCGTCCTCACCAACTCCGACGACTACGACGGCATGCCGAGCGACGAAGCGCGTAAAGCACTCGCCGAAGACATCGACGGAGCGGAGGAGACGGTCGACTACCGTCTACGCGACTGGCTGATATCGCGCCAGCGTTACTGGGGTACTCCGATACCCGTCGTGCACTGTGACGACTGCGGTCCGACCTTTGTGCCCGACGACGAACTCCCCGTCGAACTCCCTGAGTTCGTACAGACGAGCGGAAACCCGCTCGAAGAGGCAGAGGGCTTCGTCGACGTTGAGTGCCCCGAATGCGGCGGCGAGGCACGCCGCGAAACAGACACTATGGACACCTTCTTCGACTCGTCGTGGTACTTCCTGCGTTACACGTCGCCCGACGAGACGGACGCTCCTTTCGACGAAGATGTCGCCGACGGATGGATGCCAGTCGACCACTACGTCGGCGGTATCGAGCACGCCATCATGCACCTGCTGTACGCACGGTTCTTCACTCGTGTCCTGCACGACACAGGCATGGTCGACGAACCCGAGCCTTTCGACGAACTCGTGACGCAGGGCATGGTGCTCTTGGACGGTGAGAAGATGTCGAAGAGCAAGGGCAACGTCGTCTCTCCTCAGCGCATCGTCGACGACTACGGTGCCGACACGGCGCGTCTGTTCATGATGTCCGCCGCTCTCCCCGAGAAGGACTTCGACTGGACCGAGAGCGGCGTCGAGTCGAACCACGCATTCCTGCGCCGTCTTCACAGGCTCGTCGAGGGCTTCGACGACGCGCAGGAGGCGGACGTGGGAGCGCGCCCCGTTGACGAGTACGTGACGCGCGAGATAGACGCGACGGTCGAACGTGCCGCCGACGAGTACGACGGCTTCAGGTTCAACTTCGCCGTCCGTGCGACGAAGGACCTCGTGTCGACTTTGGAGGCGTACTCCGAACACACGACGCCCGACGCTGATGTTCTGGAGCGTGGTCTCCGCGCCGC
>JAQZDD010000172.1 GCA_028751055.1 Euryarchaeota archaeon Ods04
GGCGCGGACGCCGTCCTTCCCGATGGAACCGTATTCAACAAGGTCGGAAGCCTATCCGCCGCGCTCGCCGCGCGCCATTACGGCGTTCCGTTCTACGTCGTCGCCTCCGCCGACAAGATACTCCCGGCGGACAGTGACAGGTATGAGAACGAGTACGTTGAGATACACGGTTCGCAGGTCGGCGTCTTCGAACGCGTGCCGTCTAGCTTCGTCGAACTCGTCACGGAGGAATCATCTTTTTCGAGCACCGACGTGCGGGAGCGTGCGGAGGAACACGCGCGTCTGCGCGAGCTTCTGAGCGATTAGACAGCCATCCCCACCGCAAAAAGCACCGCGAAGCCAGCAAGAAGCTTTCCGGTCTGCTCCAGAGCCGGGTTGAGCGCGTCGCCGTCCGTCCGCGTCAGAACCGTCCGTGTCACGATAGCAGCATACGGCAGCGTCACGAGGGGCGCGAGCACCGTCGGCTCGAAGCCGTATCCGAGCCACAGAACGGGCGGCGCGGCGTACGCGAGAGCGAGAAGCGCGACGTACTCCACACGGCTCCATCTGTAGCCCAGACGGACTGCGAGCGTACGTTTTCCGGCGGTGCGGTCGGTCTCCATGTCACGTATGTTGTTGACGACGAGAACGTTCGTCGAGATTCCCGCCATCGCTAGACTTGCGACGACAGCCTCAGCGGGAACCGTGTTGGGAGGTACCGTCAGAGGAAAAGGCGAACCGACGAGAACGTCAACCGCCTGAACGTAGTACGTCCCCGTGACGGCGACGACGCCGAAGAAGACGAAGACGAAGAGGTCGCCGAGTCCGTGGTATCCAAGCGGATACGGTCCTCCCGTGTACGCGATACCGCTGAGGATGGCAAGGATGCCGACGACGAGTATCGGAAGACCGCCGATGTAGGCGATGTAAAGACCGACGAGCGCCGCCGCTCCGAAAGAGCCTGCCGCTGCGAGTCTCACTCTTTCGGGCGCGACAAGCCCCGACTGCGTGACCCTCGTGAAGCCCTCGCGCTCATCGGTGTCCGCGCCCTTGACGGCGTCGTAGTAGTCGTTTGCGAGGTTGGTGCCTACCTGTATCAGTAGCGCGCCGACGAGAGCGGCGACCGCGGGAAGCGGCGAGAAGACACCGTTCCGAACCGCCAGACCTACCCCGACGACGACGGGTGCCGCGCCCGCCGGAAGCGTCTGTGGACGCGCCGCCATCAGCCAGACCTTCGCGCGTGACGGTTCGGCAGTCGTCATGGGATGTGTTTGCGCTGACGTTACCGTAAGGTCTACGAAAGGCTCAGGCTCGTTGTTCTTAGTGGAAACCGATGCTTTCGATGTCCGGGGAAGACGACAGCCTTTCGCTGAGCAGTATCAAACTGTCGAAACGGTTCCACTCCGTCGGGCGCTACACCTCGTCGAGCGTCTTCTGCACCTTCTCGACACCGACAGCACGCGCGAGAACGTCGTACCCTGCACGGTTTTCGCGCCCGTCCGACTCGGCGATGAGCCTCGAAACGATGAACTCGGGCGTCGACCTGCCGACCGTACCGAAACGCGGCTGGTAGTCGACCTTGAGCTTCAGGTCGTCGTCGAGTCCTTCGGCGAAGATTCCGTCGACGCGTGCCGTCTCGGGAAGCGGCTCCAAGTCGTCGGCGAGATGCGTGACGAAGACGCCGACCGCGTCGCGTTCGACCGTGAGCGTTACGAGACCGTGGAGGAGGTCCGCCGCGCTTCCCGGCTCTGTTATCGCCTCGAACTCGTCTACGAGCATCAGCGCGTCGCCTTCGTCGGTGAGCGGCGGAACGACCGAACGCAACGTCGATTCGAGCACACCGGCGTTGAAGCTCGAATGTCTGCGGTGGAAGACGAGGTTGTCGAAGACGGAGACGCGCGCCTCCTCGGCTGCGACGGGGACGCCCATCTGTGCTAGGAGAACGACCTCGCACAGCGTCTCTAAGAGCGTCGTCTTTCCGCCGCTGTTCGCGCCGGTCAGCACCGCGACCTCGCCCTTGGCGATGCCGTCGTCACGTCCGACCGAGTAGTCGACGGGCTGGACTTCGACGCCGCGTGCTTCGAGCGCGAGGTTGCGCGCGCCAAGCACCGAGACGCCCTCCTCGACGTACTCGGGACGCCGGAGGTCGTATGCGTCGGCGAAACGTGCGAGGGAAAGAAGGAAGGCAACCTCACGCACCGCTTCGGTCGCGGCGTCGACCGCCTCGCGGTTCTCCTCGACACGTCCGCGGAGTTCCTCGGCGACTTCCTCCTCGCGCTCCTCTACGTCGGCGCGCAACGAACCGAGGAGCGCGCGCAACGAACCCGTAACGAAGTCGGTGGCGTCGAGCGCGTCCTGTTCGAGCGACTCTTGTGCGCGGTCGTACGTCACGTCCGCCTCCGCGACTACATGGTCGACGAAAGCCTCGCGGAGTTCGTCGGCGTCTGCCGCTCCGCCGCTGAGACGCTCCGCGAGGTCGAAAGCCTCGTCTTCGAGGGCGCGTACCGCTCCAAGACGGTCGCGGAGCGCGTCGAGTTCGTCGTCCGCACCTTCGGCGACTCCGCCGTCTTCGAGATGCCTCAGCGCGCCTAAGGCGTCGTTCAGCGCGTCCTCGTCCAGCGTTTCGAGAACGTCGAACTCTTCGTCCGCGCCCGCCTCACGCAGACGCAGCGCGGTCTCGACTCGCGCGCGTTCGGTCTCGTCGTAACCTTCGAACGCATCGATTACGTCGTCTCCGAGCCTTTCGAGCGCGCCGACCGCGTTCCAGACGCGTTCCAGACGTTCCTCGGCGTCGTCGCGGTTCGTGAACGGCGTCATGACCGTCACGCGGTCGCCCGCCTCGTCCGTGACGGCGTACTCACCCATCCGCTCCAGAAGCGACTTGTAGACGTCGCGCGCGTCGCGTGTAGCGAGAACGTCGAGTCCCGCGCCGCCCTTAGCACGCCGCACGATACGTGTCGCCCTGCCGCGCGGCAGTCCTGCGTTGACGAGCGCGCGCACGTCGCTCGTATCTATAGCCTCCACGGCGGCTTCTTCGCCGATTTCGTCGGCGAGCAGGTCGCGCGTCTTGGGACCGACGCCCCAGTAGTCTTCGAGTCTTTTCATGAACCAAACAACCTGTGCGTCGTCTTAACGGTTGAGGATACCGTACGGCGCGATGCGGGGCGATGCGGGGCGAGGCAGGTTCGCGCGCTCTCCCGAACGGCACGCGACTGCGACGCCCTTTTGCTGTCCGCGCCCTTACGACGAGGCATGCCAGTAACCAGCGATGGAGAACTCCGCGAGATACTCTCGAACGAACGCGTCGCAGTCGTCGGATGCTCGACGACGCCCGGGAAGGCGGCGCACGACGTGCCCAAGTACCTCCTTGAACACGGCTACGACATCGTGCCGGTCAACCCCCATGCGGACGAGGTGTTCGGGCGCGAGGCGTACGACTCGCTCGCCGATGTTCCCGGGGATATCGACATAGTAAACGTATTCCGTCCGAGCGAAGAACTCGAAGGAATCGTCAGCGAGGTACTCGAACGCGACGGTGTCGGCGTTCTCTGGACGCAGTTGGGA
>JAQZDD010000165.1 GCA_028751055.1 Euryarchaeota archaeon Ods04
ATCGCACGGTCTATCTGCTCGCGCGGATAGTCAAGGAGCGCGGAGCCGTCCTGTGACAGGAGCGTCGCGCCCTCCTCGCGGTTCTCACGTAGCCATATCTGTGCCTGCACGATGCTGTCCATGACGGACTTCGACCAGTCGGGACGCTGTTCGAGATAGTCCTCGCGCATCACGACGACACAGCATGCGTGCTGTTTCCAGATGTCGCCCGTGAAACGCAGTATGTTACCGCCAGCGTCCATCTCGCCTATCGCGTTGAACGGCTCAGCCACTATGTAGCCGTCCGTCGAGCCGCTTTCGAGGCTCGCGGGCATGTCGGGCGGCGGCTGTACGACGAGTTCGACCTCGTCTTCTGCCGCTGTTCCACTTCCCGTCCGTGGCGTCAGACCGTGCTCGCGCAGACCCATCTGCAGGACGACGTTGTGTATCGAGTACCAGAACGGGACGGCGACGGTGCCGCCGCCTAAGTCGTCCCATGTCTCGATATGGTCGCCTACTGTAAGCGCGGAGCCGTCGACATGGTCCCACGCGACGACCTTGACGTTCTCCTGCAGGTTGTACCGCATCCAGACAGTCATAGGCATCAGGAAGTGCGCGATGTTGACGTCTCCCGAGAAGAACGCCTCGGCGAGTTCGTCCCAGCCGCGGAAAAGCGTCGGCTCCTCCGACTCGACGCCGTTGTCCTCGAAATGCCCGTTGGCGTGTGCCGTCAGGAGCGGCGAAGCGTCCGTAATAGGTATGTAGCCGACCTGTGCCGTCGGGTTCTCGGGTATGTCGGTGCTGCTCAGACAGCCTGCGAGACCTGCCGCGCCACCCGCCGCCGCGAGCGACGCCAAGCCGCTCTCCTTCATGAACTCTCTGCGTGAGAGTCCCTCTGTGCGTGCCTTCTCCGACGGGTTACGCCAGCCGTTTCCCGCCACAAGCTTCTGTGCGTCGTTTACCTCTGTCTCGTTGTCAGTCATCTGTCTTGTTGTCCCTATCCGTCTATCTCGTTCTCAAACAGCCGGAGTACCTCACGTTTCTTCTCAGAGAATCCTTCGCTGTCCCTGTTGTTCTCCGCGCCTGTGTCGACGACCTTCCTGATGCCTTCGGACTCGGCACCCATGACAGCGACACGGTCGCCTAAGTAGACAGCCTCCTCTATGTCGTGCGTCACGAAGACTGCCGTAAGACCGAGTTCGTCCATCAGGTCTATGAGTTCGTCCTGTAACTGCATCTGTGTCAGGGCGTCGAGCGCGCTGAAAGGCTCGTCCAGAAGGAGCAGGTCAGGGTTGTTTGCGAGCGTCCGCGCGAGCGAGACGCGTTGCGCCATGCCTCCCGAAAGTTCGGCGGGCTTGGCGTCCTCGAACTCCTCTAATCCAATCATACGTATCAGGTCGTCGACACGTTCATCGTCAGCATCCTCGCCGCGCACGTCGGGACCGAACTCTATGTTGCCGCGTACCGAACGCCACGGGTAGAGATGTGGGTCCTGGAAGACGACGCCTCTGCGGTAGTCGGGACCGTCGACCTTCTCGCCGTCGAAGACGACTTCGCCGTCGGTAGGCTCCTCCAGACCTGCGATGAGATGTAGGAGAGTCGTCTTTCCACATCCCGACGGACCAAGGAGGCACAGGAGTTCGCCGTTCTCGACATCGGTGTTCAGACTCTCGAAGACCGTCGTCTCGCCGTACCTCTTTGTGAGGTCGCGTGCCTTGACGACGGCTTCCGCGTCTGTCTCCGCGTCCGTATCCGACGGAACGGCGGAGTCGTCCGTCTCTGTCTCCTGTGCCTTCGACATGCTCAGTCGTCCGAGGGCTTTACCTTGTCCTTCTTCTCGTTCTTGACCAGCGGTATCTCGTCGTCTTCCTCTACGTATCCGTGCTTCTTCATCCACTCCGTCGTCTTTCCGATACGTTCGTCGTCAGCCTCGCGCACGGGCAGGAAGTTACGGAGTTCGAACTCGTCGCGCATCCTGTCGAAGTTGATGTCCTTGAACGCCTCGGGGTCTTCCTCCGCCTGCTCCTTCAGGAGGTCGATGTAGACGTCACGGTAATGGTCGAGGTCGTTGTTTATGTCCTCGACAGCCTTGTTGAGCGCGTTGCGGAACGCCTGTACTGTCTCGGGGTCGGGGTCCTCGCGCGTCACGATAGCCGCCTTGCACGGTCCGTCGAAGACCTCCTTGAGCTCCTCGTCGTACCTGCCGAGCGTGACGTACGGCTCTAAGACTGCGATAGCGTCGACCTCTCCGTCCTTGACTGCGTCGAAACGCTCCTCGGCACTACCGACGTGCTCCAGAACGATGTCGTCCTCGTCGAAGCCTTCGTTTTCGAGCATCTCGCGCATCGAGTAGAACGATGTGGCGTACTTGTTGATGCCTATGGAGCGTCCGCGGAGGTCGTCTATCGTCTCGTAGTCGGAGTCGGCGTCTGCGAAGACGACGCGGTCCCACTCGCTGTACGAACCTATGATTTCGCGTCCCGTCTCGCTCGCCTGCTGTATCGCGTTCCACTCACATACGCCGTGTGTCTCTCCGTCCTCGTCTAGGTCCTCCCACCAGTCGGCGTCGTAAGCGTTCTCGCCCTCGTGGTCCTGCGTACCCGGCGCGAAGTAGTCGAGGTCGGGGTCTATGCCCTCCTCCTCGAAGTAACCGTTCTCTTCTGCTACGTCCTGTACTAGCTGCCACGTGAAGTATTCGTGGGTGACGTTTAGTGCCATCTCGTTTCTTCGTAGTACCGTAGGGGCGTTAAGTACGGCGTTAGGGGCAATTATCGGCTTAGCGGCAAGTATCGTTTTAGGGGCAAGTATTGCGCGCCCGCAGATATGTCCGTAGCGTATGCGCGTTCACGCGACCGTTTCGAGAAAGTTGTCTACGTCCACACGCAGGACGTGCGACTGCTTGATGCCGCCGAGGTATGCGTTCCTGTCTTCGCGTCCCGACGGTTCGGGGTCGAATGCGTCCTGCAGGTCGTCGCGGAGGTAGTAGTGTCCCGTCGGCGTGCGTTTACTGATACGGAACGCTTCGTCGAGAAGACCTCCCCGCTTCCCTTCGACAATGACGAGGTTACCGTCGACATCGCCCGTCGCCTCGAAACGTTTCGTGTGGGCGTTGTCAGGATGTTCGCGTATCCGTTCGCGTGCTTCGTCGGCGTCGAGAGCGTCGAAGTAGACGGCTTCGTCGACGACGAAGTAGCCGATGATGTATCTGTGCAGACCGTCGTCTGTCGAGTCGCGGAGTCCTGTGTAGAACGCGACGGCGTCGTCTTCTCCGAGTCGTCTGAGACGTTTTACGTACGCGGGACGCCGTTCGCCGTAGGTCAACGCGTCGAAGTTGGGGTCGTGATGCAGAGGGAAGTCGGCGATACCGTCGCCTTCGATCGCCTCGTCGCCGCCTCCCGGATAGACACGTTCGAGGTAGTCGGCAGCGGTGCCGTCGCGTGTCGGAACGTCGGCGTACGTACGTGTCTCGACCGTCTCGTCGCGCGCCGCTTCGGGTATCGGGATGTAGTCGAAGCCGCCGTCTTCGTAGATACGTGGCGTCGGTTCGGCGTTCGTCGTGTCGGCGGCGACGCCCGACAGTACTATCATCTATCCGTGCTGTGCGACGTGCCGTCTAAAAACACACGGTGACTTACGGCTG
>JAQZDD010000169.1 GCA_028751055.1 Euryarchaeota archaeon Ods04
ACGCGCGTTACCCGTGTCGAGGAAGTCGACGAGGGTGGTCGCCGTGTCGCGGTACTCCGTGAAGACGATGACGCGCGGTTCTTCGCCCGACGAAAGTTCGTCGAATACGAGCGAACGCAGAACGTCCATCTTCGGGTGCACGCCCTCGTACTCCTCGGCGATACGGCGTGCCTTCTGGACGGCGGCTTCGCCCATGAGACGTTTCACCGCCTTGCTGCCGCCCGACGAACGTGCCTCGTTCTCCAACTTCTCGAAGTACGAGACGAGCGTCTCGACGCCCTGTGTCTCGATTATTTCGACGGCGTGTCGCAGCTTCATCACCTCAGCGTGCACCGACATAGCCGTGTAACCGGCGGACTCACCGTCGTTCATCATCTCCTGTATACCGCCACGTGCCTTCAGGAGCTTCTTCATGGAGATATCGACGCGTGCTTCGTCTATCGCACCCAGCCTCTGGAGACGTTCCATACGGTCTTTGACGACCTTGTTGAGAAGGTCGCGCACCTCGATAACGTCGTCGGGCACGTCGACCTCCTTCCAGTCTACATCCGTGTCATGGGTGTACTCGGCGAGCGAAGGGTCGTCCTCGGTGACTATCTCGAAGTTGGTCAAGCCGAGGTTGTCGCAGACTTCGAGTATCTCCTCCTTGTCCGCGCCTGGTGAGGCGGTCATGCCCGTCACGAGGGGCGTGTCCGCCTGCTGTGCGTACTTGTCGGCGATATAGTTGTAGGCGTAGTCGCCCGTCGCGCGGTGGCATTCGTCGAACGTGAGATGCGTCACGTCGTCGAGCGCGACACGTCCCGCGATAAGGTCGTTCTGCACAACCTGTGGAGTCGCAACCACGACACGTGTGTCGTCCCATTCGTCGGCGCGGTCGTCGGGACGTACGTCGCCCGTAAACACCCTTATCTCGTCGTCTGGCAGAGAGAGAGCCTCCCTGTAGAACGCGACGTGCTGCTCCACGAGCGGCTTGGTCGGCGCGAGAAAGAGCGACTTGCCGCCCTCGCGGTTGAGACGTGCCGCCGTGACCAGAAGCGAGACGGTCGTCTTCCCCGCGCCGGTCGGCAGGACGACGAGAGAAGGTTCGGCGAGAGCGGCACTCGAAAGCTGTAACTGGTACATACGGCGTTCAACGACGCCGTCTTCTAAGAGGTCGTGTTCTATGTACGCCGTCTCGCTCGTCTCTGCCTCTGACATCTGTCTAACCGTACTATGTCTTATTGGGGGATAACTCTTGACCTTGGAGTTGAGCCGTATCTTGGTGTTGGCTTTGTTCCGCCCTCTGATTCACGGAAGTAGCCCGACTATCTCGTCGGAGTAGACGAATCCTACGACGGCTAAGACCAGTACTACGACGAGTGCGAATATGTAGACACCGTACTCGCCAACAAGGTTCATGTAGTAGTTGAGGCTCTGCCCCTCGCGTCTGAACCGTTCTCTCCTGTACTTAGACTCTTTCTTTGCGAAGTTGGAGCTTATCTTGGGGGAGTCGCTCTTCGCTCCGTCCGCTGCGAGCCTGTAAGTCTTTTCGAGGCGCGGTAGCGAGAGTTCCTCATCTTTCTTGACGACGGAGTCGTGTATCACGTAGTCCTTCTCGGCGAGGTAGTCGGCGTACTCCGAGAACCTGAAGCCGTTGAACTTCGTCTCTATGAAACGGACGTTGTCGAACGGGTTGTTAACCCTGCCTTCCATCTTGAGCCTGACGTTTCCAACACGTGCGTTCGTGAAGTCAAGTATCACGGGCTTGTACGGCTCTATCTCGAAAGACGCCTTGCCCATCCTCGAACCGGTGAAGTCGATGACAGCGTTGTTCTCCGACTCGGCGACCATGTTGATTTCACTCTTGAACCAGACGCTCTCGAAGCTCACGTCCCTACCGAACTCCACGTCAAGGAAGCTGACCCAGCCCTGAAAGCTCACGTCCTTGAAGTTTGTTCTACCCGAGAAAGAGACCCCACGGAACGTCGAGTTGTCGTTGAAGTCAGCGTTCCCGAACTCCGCGCCGCCTTCGAAGCTGACGTACTGGAACTTCGTCTCCTCGTCGAAGACTGTTCCCGAGAAGTCCGCGTCCGAGCGGAAGTCTGCACCTGTGAAGTCGACCTTGTCGAAGTTCGCGCTCTTCATGAGCACGTCGCTGTGGAACTCGGCGTTCTTGAACGTGGTCTGTACGCCGCTACATACTGACCTTCGGAAGTCGACCTCGCCCTTGAAGACGGCGTCCGAGAACTCGGCGTTCAGGCTAAACGACGTCTTCTCGAACGTGACGTCGCCCTCGAACCTCGCACCGTCAAGGTTGACCCTGCCCTCGAAACGGCATCCGCGGAAAGAGACATCGCCCTCAAAGACGACGTTGGGCGCGCTGAAGCTTTCGAGTTCGCTGTAGTCGACTATCAGGTCTGCCTCGACTACGTCGCAGTTTAGTTCGAACTTCCCGTCGAACTCGGTGTTACGTAGGTCGATGACTTCGGCGTTCTCACCTAACTCGTCTTTTTCGACTACCGTATCCCCGAAAGTCGCGCCGATGAAACGGCACGACTCTCCGTCTTCTGTTTCCTCTACCGTCCTCACGAAAAAGTCACGTACCTCCACGTCTGTGACGCCGAGTATCTCGCGGCTCTCACGGGCTAGATGGAAGACACAGTAGTCCGTGTCGACGTAGGTGGGGTGAGGACAGTCCCAGACAGAGTCGACTGAACTCCCTGGGCGTCCGTCTCCGTTCTCTACGTCAGGGTCGAAGACGTATTCGCAGGTGTCTGTCATTAATGTAGGTTGAGCACCGTCTGAGTTATAGCTTTGGCTGAAAATCCGGTATGTCTGACCTATGTACGCCGTGTGTCATCCGACGGACAGCAGTCATATCTCTTCGAATCCCTTCCCGTTCTCGACCAGTTCTTCGACGATACTGACGACCTCGTCCTTGAGGACACGTCTCTGTTCCGTCGTGTCCCTGTCCCTGACGGTCACCGTACCGTCCTCCTTCGTCTCGTAGTCGACGGTGACGGCGAGCGGCGTGCCTATCTCGTCGTGTCTCCGGTAACGGCGTCCGATAGCTCCCGAACCGTCGTACTTGACACGCATGCCTGCTTCGCGGAGCGCGTTCTCGACTTCGCGCGCGTGTTCCTCCAGACCGTCCTTAGTGACGAGCGGAAACACCGCCGCGTCGAACGGCGCGACGTTGGGCGGTAGGCGCATGACTGTGCGCTCCTCGTCGTCCACCACGTCCTCGTCGTACGAGTGCTCGATGACCGAGTAGACGATACGGTCGAGACCGTAAGACGGTTCGATAACCTGCGGCAGGACGTTTTCGCCCGTCTCGCGTGCCTCGCGGCGTTCGAAATCCGCTGCCTCAACGGGCACGGTGTACGTCTCACCGTCTACTTCGACCGTCACCTCGTCGTCTCCGCTCTCGAACGCTTCGGGTTCGGTTCGCGCCTTCTCGCGTAACGCGTCGGCTATTTCGCCTGCCTTGCTGCCGAACTCGGGACCTAAGACGCTCATGTCGGGGTCGGCGACAGTCTCCTCTCGTACGACGGCTTCGTCGTACTCCTGCCAGACTCCCATCTC
>JAQZDD010000050.1 GCA_028751055.1 Euryarchaeota archaeon Ods04
ACTTCGAGAGGAACGTCGAGATACGGGACTCGGTTACGAGCACCGAGGGCGTCGTGTCGATATCCTTCGACTGGACGGGCTTCGCAGACGCTGACGGCGACGAACTCCGTGTCGGAGACGTCTTCGTCGGTAGCGGACTCGCTCTGACCGGCAACGAACGTCTAGTGTTGGAGTTCTCGGGCGACATACCGCTCGACTCCGTCTCGCCCGAACCCGACACGAACGAAGGAGACCGTATGGTCTGGGACGGCGAGAGGTTCTTCGAGGAAGGACAGCCTTCAGTCGTCTTCGCCGAGTCGACCGACGACCGAAACGGCACAGACGAACCGTCCTCGGCTCCGTACACGACGACTACCATAGTAGCGGGCTTACTCGTCCTCCTGTCGGGCTTCGCGGGAGGTCTCTATCTGAGTAGAGCGACGGGAATAATGGGACGGAAGGAAGAAGACGAAGAAGAAGACGGAGACGAAGACGGAGACGAAGCCGAGGTCAACACCTCGCTCCTCTCCGACGAGGAACGCGTCGTCCGTATCCTCAAGAAGAACGGCGGCAAGATGAAGCAGGCTGAGATAGTCGAACAGACCGACTGGTCGAAGAGCAAGGTCAGCATGCTCCTGAGCAACATGGAGGAAGACGGCAAGATATCCAAGCTCCGTCTCGGACGCGAGAACGTCATCGAACTCGAAGACGACGCCGACGCACAGGAATAGACGGGGACTGAGGAGTGATGGAGTTCGAACTCTGGGAGCCGTTCTACGAAGCTATAATCGAAGATTTCGGCTACTCGCGTGACGAAGACAGACGTGCGGCACGGTTTCTGGACGAGAACCTCGAACCGTTCGACACAGAACGTTTAGACGCAATCGTGCGCGACGAGATGGCTGTCGTAGTCGGCGACGCGCCTTCGCTCGAACCGTCGCGTGTGCCCGAGGACGGCGTCGTAGTGGCGGCTGACGGCGCGGCGGAACGTCTCTCCGACGCAGGGGTACGCGTCGACGTGATGGTGACCGACTTGGACGGCGCGCCCACGTACGCCGCGGAGATGTCGCACGGTGACGACGGTACTGTCGTGATGCACGCACACGGCGACAACCGCGACGCGCTCGAAAGATGGCTACCCGAGTTCGAAGTCTCGAACGTCGTCGGCACGACGCAGGTCGACCCTCGTGAGTTCGACGCCCTGCACAACTTCGGCGGCTTCACCGACGGCGACCGCTCTGCGTTTCTGGCTGACGCGTTCGGCGCGTCACGTATCGAAGTCGTAGGCTTCGACTTCACGGCGGCGGAAGGCGAAAAACGCGAGAAACTGCGGTGGGCACAGCGTCTACTGCGTGTGCTGAGCGAGGAGCGCGACGAAAATATCGTCGGTTAACGCTTACCTTTTCCGCCCATCTCGTCGCCAGTCTATCGGTTCCGTCATCCATCTAACTGCCACGTCGCTTGTCTGCCTGTATCGTCGCTACCGTCTAACTTTCCCGTCGCCGGTATCTAAGCTACTGCGTCTATCTTCTCTTCTAGTTCGCCTTCCTCGTGCATCTCGACCACGATGTCGCTACCTCCCAAGAACTCGCCGTCGACGAAGACCTGCGGAACCGTGGGCCAGTCCGACACCTCTTCGAGAACTTCACGTATACGTTCGTCGCGGAGAACGTCGACAGTCTCGAACTCCTCCTCGTGGAGCGAGACGGCTTTTACGGCGCGTGCCGAGTAGCCGCACTGGGGCATCATCTTGTTGCCCTTCATGAAGATGATGATGTCGTTCTCGTCTATCGCACGCTCTATCTCTGCCTTCATCTCCTCGCGTGTCTCTGCGTTCTGTATCGATTTCTGAGTTTCACTGAGTTCCATGTGCAGTCCCGTCTTGGTCGCACGGACGTAAAACGTTCACCCTTCGGTAGCTTCAGTAGTTCAGTCAGAGACTAACCCGCCTCCTCGTGAGTCTGTGCGCGTATCTCGACGGCGTGTATCTCGCCGCCCATCGCATCGCCGAGCGCGCCGTAGACCGCACGGTGACGGTCGACGCGCGACATCTCCTCGAACTTGTCCGAGGTGATGATTAGTCCGAAATGCGCGCCCTCCGACTTCTCGTGTTCGTGGTCGTCACGCACGATTTCGATTTCGGCTTCGGGAAATTCGTTACGTAGCAGGCTCTCGACATCTTCTTTCTTCATCGTCGCCGTATCTTCGCGTCGGTGGTAGTAAAGATTCCCGCAACAGTTTTGTCTCCTCCGACGCTTTTTCCGGCGATGGCTAACCTCGAAAAACACCGCGAGGCTGGACGGATACACAAGAAGGTCACGGAGACGGCGCGCGACATGGTCAAGGAGGGTGCGTCGCTCCTCGAACTCGCAGAGACAGTCGAACAGGAGATACGCGACGAGGGCGGCGCGCCCGCTTTCCCCGTCAACATATCGCGCGACGAGGAGGCGGCACACGCGACGCCGTCACGCGACGACGACGATACCTTCGGCGAGGAGATGGTCAACATCGACATAGGCGTGCACGTCGACGGATGGATAGCCGACGCCGCGTTTACAGTCGACATGTCGGGCAACGACGAACTCGTCGAAGCATCGCGCGCCGCGGTCAACGCCGCTGTGGAACGCGTCGAGGCGGGTGTGTCGACCGCCGAACTCGGACGCGTCATAGAAGAGACGATAGACGGCTACGGCTACAACCCCGTCTACAACCTGACGGGACACGGTCTCGGCGAGTACGAACAGCACACGTCGCCGTCGGTTCCCAACCGCGCCGTCGACCAAGGCGTGACGCTCGAAGCAGGCGACGTAATCGCAATCGAGCCGTTTGCGACGGACGGACGCGGAAAGGTCAAGGAGGGAAGCGCGGAGGAGATATTCTCCCTGCAGGACCCCGACGCACGCGTCCGTTCGCGCAACGCACGCGACCTCGTCGAGACAGTAAAGGAGGAGTACAGGACGCTGCCGTTCGCAAAAAGGTGGCTGGACGACAACCGTCTTGACATGTCGTTGAGGCGTCTAAAGGCGTCTGACGTAGTCGAAGGCTACCCCGTCCTCAAGGAGCGCGACGGCTTCTTCGTCTCACAGGCGGAGCACACCGTCATCGTTGAGGAGGACGGATGTGAGGTCACTACGCGGTGAACTACCGGAAATGAATTCCCGGAAAGATAAATAAACTGTTATGTTCGTCGGGTTCGTAGCAGGCAAGATAGAATGGATAGGTTAGACGTTGTTGAGGTGATGCTCACCGCAGAGGCGTACAACGACAACCCGGAGTTGGACGAGGACGACCTGCCCCCACGTTTCCGTAAGGCGGCGTGGAACGGCGAGCGCACGATAGAACGTCCGCTCGTGGTGACCGAGGCGTTCGTGGAGGAGATGTACGGCGACGACGGAGGCGGCGCGTGGGAAGCTATCGAAGGACTGCCTTTCACGGACCGCGACTCGATAGACGGCACACTGCGTTTCACGGTATCCGACCTTGCGCGCGACTGGTACGTCGACCAGACGGACGAGGAGCGCGTCTCGCGCAACCCCGTTCTTGCTTACGAGTTCGGCGAAGAGTTCGGCGTCGACTACGACGATGTGGTCGCGGAGAACCGCCCGAAGGAGGCGGACGCAGAATGGGTACACAGCCTCGTCGAGGAGATACTCGGCGAGGGCGAGGAGGCGGAGGAGATGCTCGAACTCGTCGAGATATTCGCGCCCGAGGAGATAGAGCTAAGTCTCGACGACATCGTTCTGACGGAGGAGCAGGAGAAGGAAGTCGAGAAGGTGATGAAGGCGATAGAGCACCGCGACTACCTCCGCGAGGTCGGTCTGAGCGAGATTGGCAAGCTCCTTTTCGTCGGTCCTCCGGGGACGGGCAAGACGAGCACAGCAAAGGCGTTGAGCGGAAGGCTCGAACTCCCCTTCATCGAGGTCAAGCTCTCTATGATAACCTCGCAGTACTTAGGCGAGACGGCGAAGAACGTCGATAAAGTGTTCGAGTTGGCGAAGATGCTCTCGCCCTGCATACTGTTCATAGACGAGTTCGACTCGATTGCAAAGACACGCGACTCCGACGAACACGCCGCGCTCAAGCGAACCGTGAACACGCTCCTCAAGAGCATCGACGACATATCGCTCGTCCGTGACTCGGTTCTGCTGATAGGCGCGACCAACCACCCCAAGATGCTCGACTACGCCGCGTGGCGACGTTTCGACGAGATTGTCGAGTTTCCCGCACCCGACGAGATGATGCGCGCCCAGATTCTGCGTATCATAACGCGCGACGTCGAAATTGAGGGGTTCGACGCCGAGGAACTCGCCGCCGAAACAGAGGGACTGACAGGAAGCGACCTGCGTCTCGTCCTGCGCGAAGCCGTCTTGGACGCGCTCACGAGCGACCGCCGGACGCTGACACAGGACGACCTTCTGCGCGCGGTTGAGAACTTCGAGAAACGGAAGAACCTGAAGGAACTCGACATGGTAGGCGGTTCGTCGCCCATCAACAGCGATGGTGAAGGGGACGGACACGACCACAGCCACGGACCGGGTACCACACACGGACACTAAGACTAATCTGCCTATAGACTGACTCTAGACTGATGAAGATAACCCTCCTTGGAACCGGTGACTCGGCGGGTGTGCCGCATATCGGCTGTGACTGCGAGACCTGTCAACGTTACTTGGAGGAGGGGAAGCACCGCACACGTTTCTCTATACTCGTCGAGAACGACGGCGAGCGGGTGCTTATCGACGCTTCGCCAGACCTGCGTTTCCAGTTTCTCCGCGAAGGTATCGACAGCGTCGACTACCTGATACTGACACACGCCCACTACGACCATTACGCCGGACTCGGGAGCCTCTACCGTGTCATCTGGGACCCACTACCGACCTACGGCGTGCCCAACGTCCTCGACTCAGTCTTCGACGAGTACTCGTACCTGCCTTTCCCTCGTCGGTTCGACGTCGAGCCTTTCGAGCCTTTCGAGGTCGCAGGTCTGGAGTTCAAGCTCGTTCCCGTCCACCATCCGCCCGTCGAGACATACGGCGTCGTGATACGCGACAACGAGACGGGTGCGAAGGTCGCAGTAACCGGCGACACTTCGCGTTACTTCGACGAACGGTCGTTCGAGGAGATGCGCGGTGCCGACCTGTTGGTCGCCGACGCCTTCGTGCCAGCCGAGGGCGACTACAACAGGTTCGTCGCCGACCGTATATCGGACGACGGCTTGGAGTTCGCCGACAAACATATGACGTACGAGGGTGCTATCGACCTTGTGGAGGCACTCGAACCCGACGAGTTCGCCTTGGTACATCTGTCGCACTACTTCACGGAGGAGCACGAAGAACTCGCCGACGACGGCGACGTTTACGTCATCGAGTGAAAGGCACGCAAAACATAACGCATTAAACCGCAGCGTCCGAACCACCGATAATGGCTACCGAAACCGACGTAGCCCCGACCGTAGCTGAGAAACGCGAGGCGCACGTCCGCGGAGTCAAGGTCACTGCGTTCTCGTGCATTCTCGGCGTCATCGCGGGAGTTCTTTCGTGGGCACTCACACAGGGCATGGTGACTGGTGCAGAGCTACCCGACCGTACCGGCTTCGCCGTCCTCCTTGGAGCGATAGTCGCGCACCAGCCCGTGCTACCTTACCTCAACAAGCCCGAGATGTCTAAGAAGGACTGGGCTTACGTCGCCTTCATGACCTTCGACCTCTGGTTCATAACATGGACTGTTCTTCTGACAGCCGGTGTCGCTACGGTTACTGGCACGTAGCGCGTAGACGCCGTCTCAGAAAACGTAGACGAGCACACCAACGCCCGAAGCCGCGACGACGAACGCCGTGTCTGTAACCTTCCATTCGAGACTCCGCAGAGACGTTCTCCTGCTGTCGTAGCCGCGCGACTCCATGGCGAGTGCGAGCGTGTCGGCGCGACGGAAAGAGCGCGTCAGAACTCCGAAGGCGGTGGAACGGACGCGCGTGTAACGTCCCTGTCGGTCGCCGAGACGCGCTCTGCGTGCTTCGCGCACACGTCGCACCTCGTCGGAGACGAGAGGGAAGAAACGCGCCGCCGCGGCGAACATCGTACCCCAGTCCTTCCCGTTCAAGAAGGGCACGGGCGCGAGAAAGGACTCGACGGCGAGACGTACGTCTGAGGGGCGAGTCGTCGCCGAAAGGACGTACGCGAGAGCGATTATGACGACGAACCTTCCGGCGGCGACCGTGCCCGCCGCCGCGCCCGCCGCGAGACCTTCGGGGTCGGAGAGGGCACGCGCACCCGCGCCCACGACGAGTATCAGGAGGACGAGACGTATGTCGTGGAGGAGTTCGCGTCCGCGGACACCGGCGGAACGCGCGACTGCGTAAGCTAGAACGCCGACAGCGGCTGTCGCCATAGCGGAAGCCCAAGTAAGCGCGAGAGAGACGACGACGAGCGAAACGAGTTTCGCGCGTGCATCTGTCGTGTGCAGAAACGTGTCTGCGTCGCGGTACGCGAATCCGGCACGCCCGTCTTTGCTCATCTGTACCCGCACGGCGTCCTTACGCCGTATCCCTCCAAGCCGCGAGAGAACAGCACGTCGGGCGTACCGTCCTCGACGACGCGTCCCTCTTCCAAGACGACCGCACGTGTCGCGTGTCCCACGAAAGGCTCGGCGTCGTGCGTCGCAGTCAGAACAGTCGTGCCGCCATTATTCGCCGCCGCTATGCGTTCAACGACGGCACGCTCGCCCTCGTAGTCCAAGCCGCTCAACGGTTCGTCAAGAGCGAGAACCTCGGGACGCATAGCGAGAACACCGGCGAGTGCGACACGTCGGAGTTCGCCGCCCGAAAGTTCGTAGGGAGACCTACCGAGAAGATGCGTGACTCCCACCGAGCGCGCCGCCTCTTCGACGCGCTCACGTATCTCGTCTCTGTCGAGACGCAGGTTCTCCGGACCGAAGGCGATGTCGTCCTCGACGGTTTCGGCGACGACCTGCGAGGCGGCGTCCTGAAATACCAAGCCGACGCGGCGGCGTGCGTTCTCCTCTCCGCCTTCGTCGTCGGTCGGTACGCCGTCGACGGAGACACGTCCCTCGTCGGGGAGGAGAAGCGCGTTGAGATGGCGCAGGAGCGTCGTCTTCCCGCTTCCGTTACGTCCGAGCAGGAGGACGAACTCGCCCTCTTCGAC
>JAQZDD010000125.1 GCA_028751055.1 Euryarchaeota archaeon Ods04
GACCCGCAGTTCGGCGGTGGAAACGTCGTCCAGCCTATCTACATACTCATCGTTGGACGCGCAACAAAGGAGTTCGAGGGCGAGTCCATCCCTGCCGACTCGATAGCTGTCAAGACCGCACGCGAGTACATACGCAACTCGCTCCACAACATCGACACCGAGTCGGAGGTCATCGTCGACTGCAGGATGGGCGAAGGCTCCACTGACCTGAAGGACGTGTTCGACTTGGGCAACAGCGAGGTTCCCGACGCCAACGACACCTCGTTCGGAATCGGATACGCGCCGTTCTCGCCCACAGAGCGCGTCGTCCACGAGACGGAGCACGCGATATACGAAGACCTTCGGCACGACCTTCCCGCCGTCGGTGAGGACGTAAAGGTCATGGGCAAACGTGACGGCGACACACTCGACCTGACCGTCGCCGTCGCCACCGTCTCGAAACACGTCGACGACGTAGACGCCTACGTCAGCATCATGGACGACGTTGAGGAGTACGTCCACGGCGTCGCCTCCGACCATTTCGAGGGCGAGATAAACGTCGCGGTCAACACAGCAGACGACCGTGACGAAGGCTCCGTCTACCTAACTGAGACAGGTACGAGCGCGGAGATGGGTGACGACGGAAGCGTCGGGCGCGGCAACCGCGCCAACGGTCTCATCACCCCGGCGCGTGAGATGAGCTTAGAGGCGGCAAGCGGCAAGAACCCGTTCAACCATATCGGAAAGCTCTACAACCTCTTGGCGGGCGAACTATCGGCACAGGTTCACGAGGAGGTTGACGGCGTCAAGGAGGCGTCCGTAAAGCTCCTGTCGCAGATAGGAAGCCCCATAGACGAGCCGCAGGTCGCCGCCGTTAACGTGCACACCGCAGACGGCGTTTCGGCTGGAGAAGTCGAGTACGACGTAGAGTCGGTGATAGACGCCGGTCTTGAAGACGTGACCTCTATAACACAAAGGATTATAAACGGAGAGCTTAACACGTTTTAAGTCTTCTGGGGGCGAAACCGCACGAGGGAACCGCCAAAAGGACTATATACTTAGGCGTGTTAGATATTAGCAAGGTGTAGCGCGGAGACAGCGCGCATCCCAAACTACCATGAACCGATTCGAGGTCTGGAAACTCAAGGAACACGTCTGCACAGCCTGTGGAGAAGATCTGGAAGAAGACGACTTCCGTGTATACCACAGGAACGGCGACGAGGACGACAACGACCCTGACAACGTCGACCTCGTGTGCCCAGACTGCTACGACAAGATGGACAAGACGGCGCGCGGAGAGACCGAAGACGTACTGCTGGAGATAGAGGAGGACATGCCCGACGCGACACGCGAGAGGAAGACGTTGGAGTACCTCCGCAGGTCTGCGGAGTAGGCGGGCTACTTTTCGAGCTTCCGTTCTATATCCTTGACGACGTCCGGATTGCGTAACGTCGAGGTGTCGCCGAGTTCGTCGCCGCTGGCTATGTCCTCCAGCAGTCGCCTCATGATTTTGCCGGAGCGTGTCTTGGGGAGAGCGTCGGTGAAGACGACCTCCTCGGGACGTGCGAAAGGTCCGATGTCGTCCTCTACGGCGTCGACTATCTCTTCACGGAACGTGTCGTCGGTGTCCTGTCCCTCCTCGACGATGACGTAGGCGTAGACAGCCTCGCCCTTTACGTCGTGTTCGCCGCCGACGACCGCCGCCTCTGCAACGCCCTCGACGCCGACTATCGAGGATTCGAGTTCCATCGTACCGAGACGGTGCCCCGAGACGTTTACCACGTCGTCGACACGTCCTAAGACGGTGATGTAGCCGTCGTCGTCTATCTTCGCGCCGTCCTCGGGGAAGTAGACCCATTCGTCCGCGTCTTCGTCGGAGTACGTCTCCCAGTACTCGCTCAGATACCGTTCGTCGTCGCCGTATACGGTGCGTAGCATTCCGGGCCAAGGTTTGTGGACTGTCAGGTATCCTGCGTCTCCAGCGTCGACCTCGTCGCCGGATTCGTCGACGACACGTGCATCGATTCCGGGGAGAGGCGGTCCTGCACTACCCGGCTTCATCTCGTCGACGCCCGGTAAGGTGGTGACCATCATGCCGCCTGTCTCGGTCTGCCACCATGTGTCTACGATGGGGCAGTCCTCGCCGCCGATGTACCGGTAGTACCATTTCCAAGCGCGCGGGTTGATGGGTTCGCCGACCGTGCCGAGGAGACGCAGACTGGAGAGGTCGTGCGACTCGGGGTGTTCGGTGCCCCATTTCATGAAGGCGCGTACCGCCGTGGGTGCTGTGTAGAAAACGTCCACACCGTAGCCTTCGACCATCTCCCACAGACGGTTCTTCGTCGGATAGTCGGGCGCGCCCTCGTACATGAGGCTCGTCGTGCCGAGAGAGAGCGGACCGTAGACGATGTACGAATGTCCCGTAATCCATCCTATGTCGGCGGCGCACCAGTATGTGTCCTCGGGCTTCAGGTCAAGGACTGCGTGTGAAGTCCAAGCGGCGTACGACAGATAGCCGCCGGTCGTGTGTTTGACACCCTTGGGCGTGCCTGTCGTTCCCGACGTGTACATCAGGAACAGCATGTCCTCGGCGTCCCGCTCGACGGGTTCGACAGACGCGCCTTCGTGCCGTGTCACGAGTTCGCGGTAGGCGTACTCGCCGTCGGTCGGCACGTACCTCTCGAACCTCCCGACGACTATCTTCGTCGCCTCGTCGGGCGCGCCACGGTCAGCCTTCTTTTTGTGGTCTAGCTTCTCGCCTCTGCGGTAGTACGAGTCGCACGTCACGAGGAAGTCGGAGGAGGCGTTCTCCATACGCGTTCTGAGCGCGTCTGCCGAAAAGCCCGCGAAGACGACGTTGTGCGGCGCGCCTATACGTGCGCACGCGAGCATCGCAATAGGGAGTTCGGGCACCATCGGCATGTACATCGTGACGACGTCGTCCTCCTCGACGCCTACGTCGCGTAGACCTGCGGCGAACGCCTGTACCTCGTCCAAGAGTTCTTCGTACGTGTACTCCCGCGTCTCGCCCTCCTCGCCTTCCCAACTCAAAGCCGTCGCGTCGCCGCGTCCGTCCTCTACGTGTCTGTCGACGCATTCGTAACAGGCGTTGAGCTTTCCGCCGACGAACCACTCGTAGAAAGGTGCGTCCGAGTCGTCCAAGACCTCGTCGTAGCCGTCGAACCAGTCGAGCTTGTCTGCCGCATTCTCCCAGCATTGGGGCCAGTTTTCGTCGAACTCATCGCGCGGGTCGTCGGTCACGTTAGCCTGCTCGACGAAGCTTTCGGGTGGTTCGAAGCTGTCCTGTTCCGGAAGTCGGGCTTCTATCTCCGGCTCTGTCTCCGGTTCCTCTGCCATGCCGTTCTATTTCATGGACGGACGCATAAATCTTCGTCCCTGCCCATACGACATTACTAAAATACGCGTTTTAGCCTACGTCAATTATATCCCTCCCGTCCGCGTAGGAGGAAGTAGAAATGACCCGAAAGATAGGAAGACGCGGATTCGTCGCAGGCTCTGCTGTCGCGCTCGCCGGATGTCTCGAAGGACTCGAAGCAGAACCCGGTGGCGGAAACGACCGCAAGAATACAGTTACAGCCGACGACGTTACCGTGACACTCGAACTTCCCGAGTACGTCGTGACGACGGCGTCGAAGTTCTCCCGCGAACTCAACTCGGCGACCGCGATAGACGAACTCGACGGTATTTTGCGTCCGTATGTCGAGGAGGCTGTCGGAAAGGAGGACGACGACGCGACGGTCGAGGTATCGGAGGAAGACGCGGAGGACGCCGAACTCCTGAACGCTGTCCGCGACGTCCGTTACGTCCGCGACGGACGCGATGTCTACGAGATAGGCTACGAACTACCCGTGTACGTCGTTACGGGAACCGTCGCCGACGCTGACCCTGAAGACGTGGACGAAGACCGTGTCGTGGGCATGACCGACGACATCTTGCGCGCGCTCGGTCCCGACAACCAGCAGATAATCAGCATGGCGAACTCGGTCGTCGAGCGCGACGAACGCCGCCGTTTCTCCGGAACCGGTGAGTACAGGACGCCGTCTATCGGAGAGGAACTCGAACGTTTTCTGGACGAGACCGACTACCTCGGCGTACCAACAGGCGACGACCCTACCGCCGTGGACGAGTACGTCGAACTCGACGTCCGGCATGACGACCCCGGCGAACCCTACGAGATATCGGTGCGGCGGATGACCGACGAGGAGACGTTCGGCGTCGAGACGACACCCGTCGAGGAACTCGAAGACGAACTCGAACGCGTCGCACGTGTCGCCGTCGAACGTGGATACCGCGCCGACTCGTTACCCGACGGATACGACGAGGTGTTCGCGCGCCGCGGTACCGACGACGAAGAAAGGAGTTATTACCGTGTCGACGACGAGGCTCACGCGGTGCTCGTCCATCAGCCAGACTACGACGGAAAGCCCGTCTCCGTCTCCCTCGAACTC
>JAQZDD010000167.1 GCA_028751055.1 Euryarchaeota archaeon Ods04
CGACGACACTCTCGAAATCGACGCCGTAGAACAGGACGGACGTGTCGCGGTTGCTACGGGAACGTCGGACGAGCCTATCTTCATACAGCTTTAAGTCCGCTTACGGAAGCGCGTTCTCGACCTCGTCGTACGGCGGAAACTCGGGATACTCGTCGGCTACCCACGCGTACTCGACGCTCATCGACTCGCCGACGAAGAAGACAGCGGGACGCGGCTCTTCGACTCCACGCATACCGTCCAAGTCGTGCGCCACGCCGTACTCACGCGCCACGGCGTTCGACGGGTCGGCGAACATACGTGCTTCTCCGTCCAAGCCGTACTCCTTCAGGAACCTTTTGTGCGAGTAGGGCGTCGATACGGTGACTCCGACGACCGTCGTCTCGTCCGTCCAGCTGCGGTCGCGCACCTCCTGCCAGATGTACGTCGCGGGAAACGAGCCGTTCATCGGGTAGAAGACGACGAGCGCGGGGACGACTTCGGAGAGCGCGGTTTCCTCCCAGTACTCTCCGTTGACGAGCGGACGGACGAAATCGGGTGCTTCGTCGCCCTCTTCGGGTGCGTCGTGTGGCGGGAGTTCGGTAACGTTGAAGTCGAGTTCCACGGCTCAGCTTCCTCCGTTTCCGTACTGTGTGTCGAGATACCTTACGATGTTCGCGCTCTCCGACAGAGTCGCGCCCGTCTCGGGGTCGACCAAGACGGGTACGGTACGCGAACCGCTCACGCGTTTCACGGCGTCGCGTTCGCTGTGGAGCGGTTCGACGAAACGCGAATTGTAGTCGAGGTCGTACCCTTCCAGTTTGCGGACGACACGTTCGCAGAAGGGGCACGCCTGCAGGCGGTAGAGCGTGCGTTCGTCGTTGTCGGGCATAACGAAAAGAACGAGTCAGGGACACAAAACCGTGGCGGCGGTGTGTTACTCTTTCTCGGATTCGCCATCTTCCGATGCCGGTTCGTTGCTCTTGTCTTCTGTTTCCCCTCGGTATTCTTCCTCTTCCTCTCCTTTTTTCTCCTCCCCGTCCGTCTCTTTTTCTTCCTCCGCGTCCTCTCCATCGTCCTCGTTTTCTCCTTCTTCTTCTGCCTCCGCTTCCTCGTCAGCCGCCTCTTCCGTCTCCTCTGCGTCTTCACCTTCTTCCGATGGTTCTTCCTCTTCCCCGTCGTCCTGATACGGCATAGCGTCGTCCTTCTCGGGGTTCCTGAAGACGGTGCGCGAGACGTGTCCGGGCGCGACCTCTGACATCCTGTACATCTCGTCGCCCGCGTGTATCGTAATCTGGAACACCTCGCCGTCGTCTTTCGAGCGCATCCGCACCAGCTTTAACCCCCGCTTTTCGAGGTACTCCATCTCCTCCTCGACCGCCTCGCGGAGCGCGTCCGAGACGCCTTCCTCGTTCGCTAGGTCGAGGTCGTTCGGCTCTACCGTCCTGCTTTCCATGCGCGGTGATTGAGGACGCGACCGGATAACTATAACCCTTTCGTACTTTTCGGGCTTCGACCATCACTCTGCCGCGTCCGTCTCAAGACCGAGGTACTCGCCGAAAGTCGTCATTTCGTCGACTGAGAGACCGAAGTCCGAAACGTCGTTCGTCCCCTCGACGACGTTGTCTATCTTGAGCGACCTGTACTGGTCGGAACCCATGGGTACGAACGGCAGGGGTTCGGCGAGCGAGAGACCTATCTTTGCGAGGGGCATCGGCACCGGAACGACGCAGAGCGAACGTCCTTCTGCCTCGTAGACCCTCTTCGACATCTCGGCGAGCGTGAGGCTCTCGGGACCGCCTATCTCGTACTTCTCGCCGACGTGTGTCTCGTCCTCCACGGCGTCGGCTATCATGCCGGCGAGGTCGCCGACGTAGATGGGCTGAAAACGGTTCTTTCCACCGCCGGGCAGTCCCGTCACATAAGGCGTCGTCAGGAGCTTCGTGAACGCCTCGAACTCGCCGCCCTCGCCGAAGACGACGGACGGACAGAAGACGGTCCAGTCGAGCGACGACTCGGTGACTGCGCGCTCCGCCTCTCCCTTGGCGCGTAGGTACGCCGTCGAACCGTCGGGGTTCGCGCCGAGCGCGCTTATGTGAACCAGCCTCTCGACGCCCGCGTCCTCGCAAGCCCCGACGACGTTACGTGTACCCTCCGAAGTCACGGCTTCGTGTGTCGTCCCTCTCGGCTTGAACAACGGCGAGAGGGAGACGAGATGCACGACTACGTCCGCGCCTTCAAAGTTGAGAGTCTCGGGCTTCGTTACGTCGCCCTCACGTCTTTCGACCGAGGCGTCCATCTCTATCGGCGTCTTCTCCGGACTCCGCGAAACAGCGACGACGTCGAACCCTCTT
Organism: Euryarchaeota archaeon Ods04; assembly: GCA_028751055.1. Lineage (GTDB taxonomy): Archaea > Halobacteriota > Halobacteria > Halobacteriales > Halorutilaceae > Halorutilus. The sequence goes on from JAQZDD010000167.1 coordinate 2,331, forward strand.
TCGGCGAGTTCGTTCGAGAGATGTGAACCGACGAAACCTGTGCCTCCCGTGACGTGAACTTCCATCAACATAAACATCGTAGTCGTGGTTAGTAAAGCTACCGCGCACCTTCCTACGTATACGTTGTCGTATAACCGTCAGACGCGAGTCAGACAACCGGGGAAAGACTCATGTCGCCGAAACAGGAACTTCAACCATGCCCACTCTTGAGGAGGTGTACGAGCGTCGTCTCGACGAGGACGGTACCGACGGACGTTTCCGCGTACGTGCTGGCTTCGCCCTGCTCTCGGTAGGAGTCTTCCTCATCTTCTTCGGCGGAGTCGTCGCGTTCTCCGAGACGGTCGGCGCGCTCTTCGACGCTACCGTGCCATGGGAACGCTGGGGCGTCGGTGCGATATTCGCAGGCGTCGGTCTGCCGCTCGCATTCACGGGCGTCTTCGTCGTCGTTCCCGCACCGCGCCGTGACCAAGCTATCGCCGCTTCGGGTATTCTGGTCGCCTTCTTCGGCGTCCTGCTTTTCGACTACGCCTACCCGTCGATGTGGCAGGGCAACAGCCCCGACCTGTCGCCAGCCGTCTTCGCTGTCTACGCGCTCGGCTCTTTCCTGATGTTCGGCGCGCTGTTCCGCTCCGTCCTCGACATAGACATAGACCTTCCGCGTACTTCGCTCTCTTTCGAGTACAACGAGACGAGACGTATGCCCAGCCGCGAGGAACGTATCGCCGAGATGTCGAAGAGCACAGACGGCGGTACGGGTACGAGTACGGGGATGGGAACCGGTGGCGTCGGAATAAGCGTCGACACGAACGCAAACGACGCGGAGGTCGTACGTAACGAGCGCGACGACGAAGAAGACGACGGCAGGAGCAGGAGCGCGGGCTTCGCCGGAGACAGGTACTGCGGCAACTGCGCGTTCTACGAGTACGCTCAGGTCGAAGGTTCGAGCGTTCCTTTCTGCGAGTACCACGACAGGGAACTCGACGACTTGGAGGCGTGTGACCACCACGAGATGAGCCTAGGCGCGGAGACGCGTACCGTAACGCGCGACTACTAAGGAGAAGAGAGCTACGACAGCCGCGACGAACCCGAACCCCGGTGTTGCTTCGGGCTGAGGACGTGCGTCTACCGGTTCGCCTGTCGGTCTTTCTGCGTCCGATACTGACGGACGTAGTTCGTCGAGTCCTTCTGTCGTTGGCGCGTGCACAACCGTGACGTTCTCGTCTTGGCGTGCCACACGGTAGGCACCGCGGAACTCGCTTGCGTCCCCGACGATGCG